>NZ_JUEI01000087.1:0-35922 GCF_000802655.2 Paenibacillus sp. IHB B 3415
GGCCAAGTCTTGCTATTCAGCCAACTGAATTATGAAATTGACTCTTTCATACAACTGATTCCTCTAATTTCACCCCAAAAGACTCCTTTTACAAAATTCTAGTGTACAGAGTGCGATAGATTCTATTTTTCGGCGGATTTAGGGGTTATCTGCTGCAGAAAGAGATAGAACTATAATTGGAACTATATAAGACGCACTTAAGCTTTGAACTTGAAGCTAAGTCGTCACTGCGGTTTAATGCCTCTTATATAGATCTATTGAACCCGCGAACTTTCGGAGGCGGAACTGAAGCGGGGCAGAGCAGAACCGGCTGAGCCGGAGTTGGATTGGAATGTAACCGGAGCTGAACTGGGACGGACTGAAGCTGGATTGGAGAGCAACTGGAACGGAACTGAAGCAGAACCGGCTGAGCCGGAGTTGGATTGGAACGTAACCGGAGCTGAACTGGGACGGACTAAAGCTGGATTGGAGAGCAACTGGAACGGAACCGGCTGAGCTGGAGTTGAACCGAAGTACAACCGGTGCGGAACCTCACTCCTGCTTGAAGCAGAGCGTTTTCTCGCCTCACAGGCTTTAACTGTATTTTGTACAACTAAAGTTACCGGATAAGTGCGCCAGAGCATTTTAACTGCACTCTATACAATTAAATAGACAGCCATTCCCTGAATGATCGCTACACGCTATGTTTAGTTGTACAGAATACATTTATCGCAATAAATTCACGCTTTAGCTAACTTTTAACTGTACGAAATACAACTATTCAATTAATCGCCACCTTCGATACGTACGCAAACAGCAGGCATATGTGTGAACAGAAGATAATGACGCTAAGTGCAGGGAGCGGTGGTGGAGTAAGACACTTAAGGAATTAAGGAATTAAGGAATTAAGGAATTAAGGTTGTGGATGCGTAAGCGTAAGCAGATACACTCGTCCACTAGAGAAATCTTTTGATAGAAGCAGCTGCATTGACAAGTGGGATTCGGCTCCATATACTGAGGAAATCAACATCAATACACTCAAAACAACATTACATATACGTATAGCACCTATTTTAAATGATGCAATTAGCATTGGCGAGCAGACTATAACTGGAGGAATCATCCATGTCCCTGACCTATGAAGAACGCAGGCATACCATCCTCTCCCAGCTGGATCTGGAGGGGAAAGTGCAGGTGCATTTTTTGGCTGAGCGGTTCGCTGTAACCACAGAGACAATCCGGCGTGATCTCGACCGTCTGGAGAAGGAAGGGCGTCTGCGCAAGGTATACGGCGGGGCCGTGCGGATTCGTTCCGGGAATAATGAACCCACCTTCATGAAGCGTTCCCAGATGAATCTGCTGGACAAGCAGGCCATTGGCAGGCTCGCAGCTTCGCTTATTCAGGATGGCGAGACAGTAATCCTCGATAACGGGACGACCACGCTTGAGATTATGCGGCAGCTCAAAGACCGCGCCCATGTGACGGTCATTACCAACTCGGTTCCGGTCCTGAACTGCGCGCTGGAACAGTTTCAGGGTAAGATTATTTTTGCCGGGGGTGAGGTGAATGCCGCTTATCAGGCGGCTGTAGGCATCACCGCTCATGAGCTGCTGGACCAATTCAAGGTGAACAAGGCTTTTATCTCAGCCGGAGGTCTGTCACTCTCGGAAGGAATTACCGATTATCATCTTGAAGAAGCACTCATCTCCCGTAAAATGATGGAACGGGCCGAAGAATCGATTCTGGTTGCGGACCATTCCAAATTCGGAGTGACCACCTTTGCCCAGATTGCCCCGATGGAACATATCTCCATGGTCCTGACCGACAGCGGCTGCTCAAGAGAATGGAAGGATACCTTTGCCCGGCTGGATATAGAGCTGCTGACAGGGTCATAACATACTACAGAAGCTGTATTCAAAATTAAAAAAGCGCCAATCTTCCTCACCTTTGGTGTAAGAGGATTGGCGCTTTCTGTTGTGCAGCGGACTATGGATATCGATCTGAAGCTGTGCTCAACTGCCTGAAGCCAGGTGCAGCTAATTAAATGCAGTCCAATCAGCACCTCAGCCGATCCAGATCCGCTGCGTAGAGTGATCGCCGGAGTTCCGGCCGATCATTATATCGAAATCTCCAGGCTCGAACACAAGCTCATCGTTCTGGCCGTAGAACATCAGCATCTCGCGGGTGATCTCGAAGGTTACAACCTGCTTCTCATGCGCGGCGAGCGTAACCTGCTTGAAGCCCTTGAGTTCCTTCACCGGACGGACCACACTTGCCGTAACATCGCGGATATAGAGCTGGACGGTCTCCTTGCCGGTAACCTCCGAAGTGTTCTCTACCTCAATGGAGGCGAGCACCCGGTCATCAGCCGCAGCTTCAACGTTAAAGCTGCTGTAAGCAAAGCTAGAGTAGCTCAGCCCATAGCCGAAGCAGAACAGCGGATCATTCGGGATATCCAGATACCGGGTTACATAACGCACATTCGGATACTGGGGATCATACGGGCGTCCCGTTTGATAAGCATTATAATACACAGGAATCTGTCCTACAGAGTAAGGGAAGCTCATGGACAGGCGTCCGGACGGATTATAATCGCCGAACAGCACATCTGCAATGGAATTCCCCGACTCGCTGCCCAGGAACCAGGCTTGTACCAGTGCGTCGCTTGCATCAAGCACAGGGGCAAGCTCCAGCGGACGGCCGCTGAATACGATGGTGATGACAGGCTTGCCGGTATCCTTCAGGCGCCGGATCAGCTTCTCCTGGTTCGCGGACAGCCGCAGGCTGGCTTTGCTGCCGCCTTCCCCGGTATCCTGCTGATTCTCGCCGACAGCGGCAAGAATGACATCGCAATCCTTCAGCTGTTCGAAGGCTTCCTCAGCGTGGTCTTCCACATCGAAGACACCCTCCAGCATGCTTCCCAGCTCGCCGGTCATTGCTGTAACAATATCTGCTGCCGGGATTTTGCCGGTGATGCCGGTGTAGAGGGAGACTGCCGGATCTTTCTCAGCGCCTGCCCAGCCGCCCAGTACATTAATAGAGGTGGCGAATGGACCGGCCAGACCGAGCTTCATCCCCCGCTTCAGCGGCAGCACTTCATTATCGTTCTTCAGCAGCACCACCGAGCTTGCACCGAGTTCCCGTGCAGCCTGCAGATGCTCAGCGCTGGGCTTATCCGCTTCGTCTGCCACCGGATCGGCATCCTTGAACGGGTTGTCGAACAACCCGAGGGCATCCTTCAGCTCCAGTACACGGGTGACCGCTTCGTCGATCAGGCTGATATCGAGCAGCCCTTCTTCAACCAGCGCGGCACCGTGGTTCAGATAGTGGGTGGACATCATCTCGATATCCAGGCCTGCGGCAAGGCTTTTGTGGGCAGCTTCGCGGCCATCCTGCGCAGCGCCATGGGGCACCAGCTCATTGACAGAGTTGAAGTCGGCGATGGTGACGCCGTCAAAACCCCATTCCTCCCGCAGAATACCGCGGAGCAGCTTGCTGTTGCCGCTGGCCGGAATACGGTCAATGGTATTGAACGCGGCCATGACCATTGCGACACCGGCATCTACTGCAGCTTTATAAGCCGGCAGATAGAATTCGCGGAGTACACCGGTGGACATATCCACCGTGTTGTATTCACGGCCGCCTTCAGGCGCGCCATAGCCGGCGAAATGCTTCACGCACGCTGCGATCCGCCCCGGCTCCTTCAGGTCTGTCCCCTGATAGCCTCGGACCATGCTCTCGGTCACGCGGGCATTCAGGTAAGGGTCCTCACCGGAGGTCTCCATGACCCGGCCCCAGCGCGGATCGCGCACGAGGTCAGTCATGGGGGAGAAGGTGACATGAATACCGGCAGCAGCGCTCTCTCTGGCTGCAATTTCAGCGAAGCGTTCGATGGCTTCAAGGTCGAAGCTGCTGCCCATCGCCAGCGGAATCGGCAGGATGGTCCGGTAGCCGTGAATGACATCCGCCATGAAGAGCAGGGGAATCTTCTGGCGGCTGGATTCCAGATGCCGGGTCTGCAGCTCAATTACATTCCGTGCGCCAATGCCGTTCAGAACGCTTCCGATGTTCTCCATCACCTGCGGCTTGATGTTCAATTCTTTGAATGGACCCGTTAAATCCACGGTATCATCCAGACCCCAATAGTAAGGACCGAGCTGGGTTAGCTGGGCCATCTTTTCGTCTAGTGTCATATCGTTCACGAGATCTTGGATAAACGGTTTAGTCATGGCTAACTCCTTCGTTAAGCGTACTGAAAGTTATCGTCTGTATATATTATTGTGTCAAATAGATATGCAGTTCATCGCCAGGCAGCGTAAGCAGGTTGTTCTTGGCAATGCTTACGGCACCCGGGCGGTACGGATTGGACAGGACCTGGCCGGTAACTGCAACTCCCGCTGCATGCAGCTCCGGAGTACGGGCCGGGCCTGAGCCGATGTGATAGACAAAGGTTAACGGACGGCCGAAGCACTCGTAAGTGAAGCGCAGTCCGTCAAGGCTGGCCGGCAGTACCGGATCAATGATCAGCTCTTCTTCGCTGAAGCGGATACCCAGGATTGCTGAGATGAGCTGGTTGAGATAGATTCCGGGACCGCTGGAATACAGGCGCCAGCCGCCTTTGACTTCTACGCTGCCGTCGCGCAGCTGATCGAAGTTCTGCTGATAGCTGTAACGGTCAGGGAAATTCCCGTCCGAGCTGCTGAAGTACATATTGCTCTGGCGCAGCTGGGCATTAGGGACGCTCTGCCGGATGTTGATCGGATTGATCTGGAACAAGCCTTCCCAGGCGCGGTCAGCTTCGCCAAGCTTGGCGGAAGCTTCGAGATAGCGGATATGGGCATGCACATACTGCAGGCTGATCTCGCGGCCGACACTGGCGGCTTGCTCGGCACGGCGGAAGATCGTGCTTACGCCGCCTTCATAGCGGGCGGGACGATCCATCAGCCGCACGCCATCCGGATGATTCAGATGCTCGTCAATCAGGCGGAAATTGGCAACCGCCTGTTCCGGGGTGACCAGTTCAGCGATGATACTGCGTGTCATCGGCAGTAACCGGTACTTAATGCCCGTCTGCTGATCGAGTGGGTGAAGCATATAGTCAATCTCTCCGTCTTCCTGGAAGTAGGCGAAGCCGGCGATGACGCCATCCTTGATCAGCAGCGTCCGGAAGGATTCCTTCATCTCTTCTGCCATTACAGCAAGGCTGGCGGAGAATTCGGCATCGGCTGCCGTGACCTGCGACAGGTTGCGGATGACCTGGAAGGCCAAAGCGACAGTCCAGGCGCTCACAAGCTTGGTCTTCAAGGCTTCATCGGCAGGCTGCAGCGTATCATCCCAGTCGCCGCCGGCATAATTGATCAGGGAAGTGCCCGGTACGAAGCGTTCGCGGATCGTCTCTACAGCAGCTTTGACATGCTCAAGCACCGTTTCGGTCTGCTGGCTTGGCAGGGCATCTGCCAGATGGTGGTAAGCTACCTGTTCCTGAAGAATCGTGTAGTCTCCTGTAGCCATAATATAATCGCTGATGCATTTCAGCGGCCAGAGTACGACATCCCCATGCCATTCATGGGCTTGTACCGGATGCTGGTCGAACATGAACCATTGCGGCCATTCCTTGCTCTCCCACAGCTGATGGGAGTAAATCTTCAGCAGTACATTTCTGGCCAGCTCATAATGCTGGGTCATCAGGAAATACTCCATCGGTCCCTGGCATACATCGCGTGTGCCCCATGCGGCTCCGCCCGGCTGTTCAAGGCCATGCGGCATAATGAAATGGGTCATCGCATTATGGGTGTACCACCATACAGTTTCGTTCAGAATATCAATCCGTGACTGCTCTTCTCCTTCAAGCTGGAGGTGGAAGCCCGAAGTAAATGCTTCATAGAAGCCTTTAAACAGCGCTTCCTCGGTTTCCGGAGTGTAAGGAGAGACCAGGGGAAGACTGTCGGCCTGTGTGAGCCGGCCTTGGATTACAAGCTGGAAGCTTGCCGATTGCGTGACGGAAATCGTCAGCAGCGTTCCGTTGCGCGGCTGTCTGTCCGTATAGAACATCCGGTCATCGCTGTACGTATAGGCGGTTCCCGGAAGCTGGATATCGAAATGCAGACCGGGATAAGGAAGCTGCTGCACGGACGCTTCGTCAGGAAGAACCTGCAGAATACCGTCCTTGGCTTCAACTCTTACCGGATGCTGGAATTCATGCTCACCCATCACAAGCTGGTTCGTGATCAGATAATCATAGGCTCTGCCGAGCTTCGACTGAACCTGCAGGGCAACATCCGGCTGGCCTGCTGCGGCAAAGACGGTAACCGTGAGCAGATCATCCTCAATCTGGTAATGCCATCTGGCAAAGTTAACGCCCATTTCGTAAGCTGCCGGGAGCGTAAGAATCCGGTAGACCCCATCCAGGCGGACATAGATCCGCTGTCCGCTGTTCCGCTGAATATTCAGCAGGCCGCGTGGTGTGGAGAGCAGTTTATGGAAAGAGGTATTGCCGACAACCGTCTGGCCGTTGAAGATTCCGTACATATAGTTAGTGGAAGAAATTAGGTTGTTATCGACTTGGCTTTTATCGAGCAGCGTAGTGATGATATGGCCGTGCGGACGTTCAACCAGCAGCTCTTTGGGCTGCAGTACAACATGGACATGCTCATCCGTGAAGAAGGAGAGCAGTTCCCCGTTCTCAATTTCTTCAAGCTTCCGGTTAGGGTAAGCCGCATCAATCTCAGCTTGTGACCACTGTGCAGAGACATAAGGTGCGCCAATATCAGTACTTAGCACAGGCACATCTCTGGCCGGCGCAGCCTCACCCGCGCTCCAGTCGATTTCATCGTAAGCTGCCTGCAGCTCGGCCTGGAACTCTAGTTCTGAAACAGCAGCCGGATGAGTAGGGCGGAAGAGCCCGTAGAAGGCGAATTCAGCGGGAGCGGACAGCGTCATAAGCTCAGTCTGCAGCGCGGTATAGGCCAGCTCGTATTGATAATTGCTGTTCTGCAGATTGCCGCTAAGCACTTCAGGCACGTAACTGCCTTTGTAGGACACGCCGAAGAACTGCATACCGTCAGTAGAATAGCCTACTGCACGGGTACCCACTGCACCCTGCTGCAGATAAGGGAAGGCAATCCCCTGCGGCTGGTTCTGGCGGGAGCATACGGCGTAGCCGTTTGTGCCTTCCCAGATGCTGTGATCAAGATATTGGCTCATGTACAGCTCATTGGCCAGCACGCCGCCCTTGCCTGCGACACCGATATCCTGTCCGTACACCACATCCACGGTTTCACCGCTGCCGGAGAGCTGAATATGCCAGAACCAGATTCCGTCCCGGGCAGGCGCGAAGGTCACACGGTAGCTGATTGCTTCTATAGAACCTTCAAAAATCAGTTGGTCATGACTATGGGACAGCTTGGAGCCCGAGCGGATTCCGAGTAAAGGATAGCTGCTGATTCCTTGCTCCGTATGCACGCGCAGATAGATATTATTAGCTGAACCATCTACAGGATTGCCTTGGAACTGATTAATGAGAGTAGATTCATAGGTGAACTCGAAGATGTCTCCTGTTGGCAGGAACGTATAACTAAGGTCATCCCGGGTTAAGGTAATCATGTTTGATTGTTGTTTGAAAATCATAATAACCCTCTCTTTCCAGTACGTGATTGGGACATGAATTAGGTTAGGGGAATTCATCATCAGATGTCACAAGAACAAGGTGACATGTCCGTGTAAAGAATAAATAGAAACGTTTCCATAAGTAATACATCTCGATATTAGTCTGAAGACGAAAAAAAGTCAATTATCTGCGAAAAAACGACCGAATTATCATCTTTGTAACGCAGAATGTAATTTTTTTACTTGTAATTCGAAAATAAAAAATGTTTGACAGCGTATACAACTTGGGAGTATGCTCTGAGCAAGGGGAAACACAAAGAAATAATGGAAACGTTTCTATACTGTCCAATACGGTTAATTATTAAAGGTATGTACGCAGTTGTCATTCCGGCTGCAGGGTCAAGAAGAAACAAAGATATGCATGCGGTAAGAATGCATCGTTCAATTAGGAGGTGGGCTCATTGGCAAGATTTGTACAATCGGGCGGAAATATCGTCCGGGAATTATTGAAGAACAAAGTGCTGTATCTTATGCTGCTGCCTGTCATTGTGTATTTTGCAGTGTTTCATTATGCGGTAATGCCTGGCGCTTACGTTGCATTTGTCGATTACAAGCTCAACAAAGGGATCTTTGGAAGTGACTTTATCGGACTCAAGAACTTTGAATTCCTGGTACAGACTGGAGACCTCTGGAATATTACCAAGAATACACTGCTCTACAATCTAGTGTTCCTTGCTCTGGGCAATATCATTCAGATTGTATTTGCTATCATGCTGTCGGAGATTACGGGGAAATGGTTCAAGAAGATCTCCCAGTCGGTTATTCTCCTGCCAAACTTTATCTCGATGGTTATCGTGGGTGTGTTTGCTTACAATCTGTTCAATTTCAATTCCGGGTTCATCAATACGATGATTTCGGGAGCGGGGCTGGACCGTCATGAGTTCTATTCCGATCAGGGAATTTGGAAATACATTATCGTGGCCTTCAAGATTTGGGCGGGTACCGGTTATGGTATGATTGTCTATCTGGCTGCAATAACAGGGATTAACCATGATCTATATGAGGCTGCTTATATGGACGGCGCCACTACCTGGCAGCGTATCCGCTATATGACTCTGCCGATTCTGAAGCCAACCTTCATTTTACTCCTGCTGTTCGGTATGGGCGGAATTCTCAAGGGCTCCTTCGACCTCTTCTACAATTTGATTGGAACAAACTCCGTGCTGTATCCGCAGACGGATATTATAGATACGTATGTTTTCCGTTCTCTCGTTGGACAATTCAACTTCTCGATGGGCGCTGCCGTAGGCTTCTACCAATCCTTGTTCGGTCTGATCCTGGTGCTTGTAGTTAACTTTATTGTACGCAAGGTTGAACCGGACAGCGCGTTGTTCTAAGACAAGATAAGAAACAGGGGTGATGAAAATGGCAAGCTCAACTATTAAAATCAAACAGGATTCCGGCAGTGTGTTCATAAAAGTGATCAGTTACATCTGCATCACGATCTTTGCACTGTTCTGTGTGTTTCCTTTTGCACTGATGATCTCTTCCTCCTTCATGAATGAGCAGGAGATTGTCCGCGAGGGATATAAGCTGATTCCGAATGAAGTTTCCTTCAAAGCCTACGAATTGTTGCTCAGTAACTCCTCCAAGCTGGTGGATGCTTATCAGGTTACGATTTTTATCACAGTCGTTGGTACAGTACTTGGTCTGTTCATGATGTCCATGGCCGGATTTGTCCTGAACCGCAAGGATTTCAAATACCGTAACTTCTTCTCCTTCCTGATCTATTTCACAACACTGTTCAGCGGAGGGCTGATTCCGACTTATATTCTGATGGTGAAGCATCTGCATATGAAGGATAACCTGTTCGCCATGATTCTGCCGGCTGTGGTTGGGGCGTGGTCGATCTTCCTGATGCGTAACTTCATGAAGGCGATCCCGGATTCGCTGTATGAATCAGCCACGATTGACGGCGCAGGCGACTTCCGCATCTACTGGAGGATCTTCATGCCGCTGGCGGTTCCGTCACTGGCAACCATTGGGCTGTTCTCGGCCCTGGGCTTCTGGAATGAGTGGTACAACGGGATGCTGTATATGGACTCTCCTACCAAGTATCCGCTCCAGTACTTCCTGCAGCGAATGGTCAACCAGACGAATCTGGGCAGTCTCATCAACTCGGGGGCGGTCATTAATACAGCCGATCTGCCTACTCAATCGATCAAAATGGCTACAGCCGTACTGGCCACAGGCCCGATTATTCTCCTGTATCCATTCATTCAGCGTTACTTCGTAACCGGTCTTACTGTCGGTGCTGTTAAGGGTTAATGGACGCCTGCTTCATGCTAGGGGTGTTTGTTATAGATGCAAGATCAATAATATAGAAAAGAAAAGGGAGGCTTACCGAATGAAAGGTAAAAAGATTGCGTCTTCTTTAATTGCTGTCCTCATGCTTACAGGAGTGCTATCCGCGTGTTCATCGAACAATAATGCAAATGGCAATACTCCGGCGGGGTCGAATGCTCCATCCACCAATACAGGAGGAGTAGATACCTCGAAGGAAGCGAAGCTGGTGTATTACCTGTGGGGTAGCGAAGGGGTTACCAACAAGGAGATTCTGGCGGAAATTAACAAGAAGCTTAAGGCTGATCTGAATACTACGCTGGAAATTAAATATATTGACTGGCCGGATATCGCCACTAAGTACCCGCTGTTGTTCGCTTCCGGCGAATCCTTTGATTTGTCACATGCATCTCCTGGTGCGCCTGTGTCTTACTACACCTTGGCTAACGAAGGTGCTCTGACAGACATCACTGATATGCTGGACAAGGTTGCGCCTAAGCTGAAAGCAGAGATTCCTGAATCCTCCTGGCAGAACACTAAGGTTAAAGGCAAGATTTACGGCGTACCAAGTCTGTTCAGTGAGTACACACCTGCCGGTTATGCCTACCGGATTGATCTGATGAAGAAATATGGCATGACCGAAATTAAATCCATTGATGATATGGTTAAATACATGGATAATGTGGTTGCCAATGAATCCTATCCGCCAATCAACGGTAAGGCTGAGGATGCACAGAACATGTATAGAATGCTCGTCGATACCACCGATATGTGGCTTAACGCACCTGGTATCTCTTTGAATGAATTGAATCTGGTTACCAAGAGTCCGGAGGATTACAAAACTGTATTCCATCCAGCCTTCACCCAGGAATTCGAAGACTGGGCTGTGAAGATGCGTGAATGGGCAGACAAGGGCTATTGGGGCAAGGATGTTCTGTCTGCATCCCTTGGCAGTAAAGACAACTACAGAGCAGCGAATTCCGCAGGTTATCTGACTCATGCCCAGGACTGGATTGGCCAATATGGTCCGGATCTGAAGGCACAGCCGGAAGGAGCCACTAACTTCTTCACATTTGCTGAAGCCAACCACAAGATCAAACGTAAGATGGGTGTAGACAACTCGACCGTAATCAGCGCGAATTCCTCTAATCCGGAGCGTTCCCTGATGGTGATTGAGAAGTTCATGACTGATGAGAGCTACTACAACCTGATGCAATACGGTATTGAAGGCAAGCACTACGTGATTGAAGACGGCGTGAAGAAGCAGCCTGAAGGCTTCAATGAAAAAACAGATGGCGGAGGCTTCGCTGCCTGGTCGCTCAGAAATGACAAGTTCGTGATTCCAAGTGATACCGATAACCCGATCCGCAAAACCCTGTTCGCTGAATGGGATAAAGTGGCTATCGATGATCCATACAACGGTTTCAGCTTCGATCCGGCTAATGTAACGACAGAAATTGCTTCGATCTCGAACGTTAATGCACAGCTTGGTATTCAGCTCATGCTGGGTAAAACAAGCAAAGATCCAAAAGCAGCAGTTGCAGAGTACCGCGATCAGCTGACAAAAGCAGGAATTGACAAGGTCATTGCCGAAGTAGAGAAACAATTGGCAGAATTTGTACCTGTTAACTAAAGAATGAAATAGGTTACAGGGGAGCTATTATTAATAGCTCCCTTACCTATAAATGGGGGAGTAGTGTGGACGTTAATATTAAGGATATCGCGCGGATATCCGGAGTCGGCATCTCGACAGTATCCAGGGTCATCAACAATAAGGGACTGGTGAGTGATGCGACCCGCGAGAAGGTTCTGAGTGTCGTGAAGGAATACAATTATATTCCGAATTCCAACGCACGGAATTTAAAAACCACGCAATCCAAGAACATTGCACTCATGGTCAAGGGGATTACCAATCCGTTTTTCGCCATCATGATTAAGGAAATTGAACGGCAGGTCAATCTGCGCGGGTATCCGTTTCTCATCCATCAGGTAGAGGATGGAACCGATGAGATCAATGCGGCGATTCAATTGGTGAAGGAGAAGAACTTAAGCGGGATTATTTTCATGGGCGGTACGTATAATCATTCTGAAGAAAAGTTCAAGCAGCTGACGGTTCCGTTTGTACTGACAACGATTACTACATCCCAGGAAGTGGACCCGGCCATATTCTCCAGCGTAACCATCAATGAATCGAAAGAGGCCTACAAGGCGACCAGTTATTTAATCTCACTTGGACACAAGAACATTGGCTTCCTGGCCAAATCACCTTTATTGGATGAAACTACGGGCAGCCGGCGGCTTATGGGATATAGGCTGGCATTAGAAGAAAATAATCTGCCTTACAATGCCGGGCTTGTAGAGGATTGTGAATACAGTCCGAGCTCGGGCTTCAACGCTGCACGCAGACTGCTTAACCGGGACAGAGCGGTGACCGCAATATTTGCTGCTTCCGATACCATTGCCATCGGTGCGGCCAAGGCTGTGCTTACCGCCGGCTTGTCCATCCCTGATGATATTTCGATTATCGGCTTTGACGGCATTGAGATGGCAGAATATTATCATCCTGCGCTGGATACGATCAGCCAGCCGGGTACGGAAATGGCACTATCCAGTGTAGGAGTATTATTTGATCTTATTTCGAATCGCACAAACCATCAGCATATTGTCTATGATGCGGTATTGCTCAAACGGGGCTCTTGCAAAATGATCAAGAGCCGTTAAGAGCGGACGCTGACTTATAAACCCATTGGAGTTGGTAACTAAGATGCAAGATACTTTGAGAATAGGCACCCTGGTCCGCGGCGGTGAAGCCGTCCAGGTCATTCCGCAGATTGTGAAGCATGGCTTCGAATCCTTCCAATTGAATTTCTGGCAGACGATTGGTGATACCGATCTGGTGGAGACAGCGGCCCGGATTCGGGAGCTGGCAGCTGAACATCACTTCGTGATCTCTGCTGTCGGGATCTATGGGAATCCGCTTGGCGGCAACCCCGAGAGTGGGGATACCCTTGCCGGCTGGGAGCAGTTGATTGAACATGCCCACTTGTTCGGCACGGACATTATAGGCGGATTCACCGGGCGGCTGCCGGGCTCCTCGATTGATGAGTCTCTTCCGAGATTCGCCGAGGTATTCGGAGAATTGTCGAAGCGGGCGGCAGACAAGGGTTTGCGGATTGCTTTTGAGAACTGTGCGATGGGCGGGGACTGGCAGAAGGGCGACTGGAATATCGCGCATAACCCTTCCGCCTGGGAGAAGATGTTCAATAGCGTTCCGGCAGATAATCTCGGGCTGGAATGGGAGCCTGCCCACCAGTTGACCGCGCTGATTGATCCGGTTCCGCAGCTGCGCAAATGGGTGGATAAGATCTTCCATGTGCATGGCAAGGATGTCACTATCGCCTGGGATATGATTAAGGAATACGGGATTCATGGACCGAAGCCTTATGTATGGGATCGCACGCCAGGCTTCGGCGATACCAACTGGACGGATATTATCACCATTCTCCGCCAGGGCGGCTATAAGGGCACGATCGACATCGAAGGCTGGCATGATCCGGTCTACCGTGATGAGCTGGAGATGACCGGTCAGGTGCATGCCCTGAATTATTTGAAGAATTGTCGCGGAGGCAGCTTTGTGCCGAATCCGGTAATTTGACGAACGACACAAAGACCTCACCCTCCACGGATGTGGAGGGCTCCACGGATGTGGAGGGTGGGGTCTTTGTTGTATTTGAAATTAATCCCTGGAAGGGGAGTGAAAGCGGGCTGGCCGGGAGCAGGACACGCCGGCGCGGGAGTGACGCGGGAAGGAGAGGGGGAGAGGTCATCGCCAGAAATCCTGCAGAAAATACAACAATACCGGACTCAAAATTGCCGATACGCAGAAATCTTGCAGAAAATACAACAATACGGGGCTTTAAGCTGCCCAGCCGCCAGAAATCCTGCAAAAAGTACAACAATACCGGATCTGACCCGCCTAACCTGTCAGAAATCCTGCAGAAAGTACAACAATACCGGATCTGAAGCCGCCCAACCGTCAGAATTCCGCACTTGCAGGAAACATGGTTACTTGATTCTGTCCAAAGTGAGTCCGGCGCAGGAAAGAGAAGCAGAAAAACACCGGACTCCGTCCAAAGTGAATCCGGCGCGGGAATCAGAAGCGTAAATACCCCTGATTCATTCCGCCAAAACCAAAAGTGAGTCCGGCGAAGGAAACAGAGGTAGATACTTTATTTTGGTGACAGTTCCCGGAACCTGATCCTTAAACGAAACGCTTGATTGTCCAGTAAGGTACAGTGAAGCTGCCTTTGTTCGTTGCGATGTGCAGTGCGTCTGATGAGTGATCTATTTTACATACTCCGGTGTAAGTTTCTCCGCTGATCAAGTGAACGCGTTGCCACAGATTGGAGAGGAGCGCATGTTGAATGTCCTTTTTTATCATACTCGTTCACTTCCCTTAGTTGCTCTTAGTAACTGTATGTTAGTAAGTTTCTGTACTTATTATTTAAACCGCAGAGGAATAATGTAACAGCTCAATTGGTTACAATTTTGTACCATTTATAATATACATTGAATTGCAGGACCCGCAACCCTCCGAGGTTAGGCTAACAGGTTGATTTCTCGAACAAGCGACAATCTCATCTTGAATGCTCTTGTGGATTTGTGGCGGAAAAGCAATTACACAGCGCAGAGTAGCAGTCGCATACAGGGTATATATATTCTAGGAGGTGTCACCAATGAATTGGACAACCAGATTGCAGCAGATCACATTAACTCTCCTTACCGCTAGTCTATTTACTCTACTGGGCTGGGGGACCTCGGCTTCTCCGGTGCAGGCAGCGGCGCCGGCGCCAACCCCGGCTTCGTCCTGCAGCACGGGAGATCATGGACTGCTTCAGGAATTGCAGGCAGCACACAGCGGAGCAGATGCGATCCCGCTTAGCTTTTCTGATGTAGAGTTTCTGAGTGCAGATACAGGGCGGGCAGCCGGGAACGGATTCCTGATTGGAACGTCGGACGGCGGCTGCCATTTCCAGAAGATTTATGAAGGGCAGTGGAGCTTTCAACAGATCGATTTCCCTGATAATGTCCATGGCTGGGCGCTTGCCGCGGTCAATGACGGTCAGGCTAAATATCTGATCCGGACCACGGATGGTGGCTCTACCTGGAAAAGGCTGTCGAATAAGGCCGTGACCTTTGAAAGGGTAGAGTTCCTGGACAGCAGCAAGGGATTCGGCTACAACCGTGCGTCCACCTATTATACGAATGACGGCGGAGAGAGCTGGAGCCTGATTAAGACACCAGCGAATACGCGCGGAGCTTATTTCACCAGCCTGAGCAGCGGATGGGCCGTGGTCGGTGTACCGGGCAGCGGGTACCAGGTGATGCGGACGGCAGACGGCGGAACGAACTGGAAGCTGATGCTGAAATCTTCTTACGCTGAACCCTCATACGGACAAATCTATGCGAACGGCAGTCAGGTGTATGCCGTACTGTACGGCGGTTACGGAATGTCGCAGACTTCGTATTCGCTCTACGGCAGCGTTAACTCCGGGGGCAGCTGGACCCGGGTGATTGCCCAAGAGACGGCTGGAGGCGGTCCGGCTCCGGGAAGCGGTGCGGCCAAGGTGAAGAAGGGGCCGGCTTCGGGCAGCCCCGGCAATCTGGTGGTGATCGGCAAAACAACCGCTTTCCTGGTAGGGTTCCAGCCTGCAGCGGAACAAGTGGGGATCGGGCTCACCAAGAACAACGGGCAGGCCTGGAGCAATCAGATGACGGTTCCCGGCTTCGAAGGGACGATCTCCTTCACCGATCATAATCAAGGCTGGCTTGCGGTGAGAGACCTGAACAGCTCGACACTTTATGTGACGAAGGATGCAGGTGCCACCTGGACATCCAAGTTTTCTTTTGAGACTACGGGACGGTAAGGTTTCTAATGAATGAAGAAACGGGTGTCGTCCTGGCGAGGGGCGGACCCGTTTTTTTGAATACAGAATATCTAGTGCTGTTAAAATTTACTAGTATGCTGGGTAATGAGTTAGAGTTAGGAGGTGGAGCATGGTTAAAGCCGTTAAAATACTGTGGATCAGCGCCGTTGTGCTGAATATCGCATCAATCGTGTTCTTTTTCCTGCTGACGAATTATTGGCTTACCCAGGGGTGGATCATGGATATCATCAGTACGGTAGTGCTGCAAATGTTTGGTATACCGTCGGCGGCTCTGATTGTTGCCTCGCTTTGTATTTTTAAATTTAACTGGAAACCGGCCAGCTGGGTGGGGTACATAGGGGCCTTAATTATTATTGCTGCGCTGCTGTGGATCGCGGGATATCTGTTCTTTTTTGCACGGCTGGCTATATAGAGGAGCTGAATAAAGGGGAGGGGGTATGGAAGTGGATAGTCTTTACGATCAGGGTGAAGAAGCGTATGCCAGCGGGGATTTCGTTCGCGCGCTTGCACTGTTCACGGAGGAGTGGGAGTTAGGGCATTCCGGTGACTGTCTGAATTATATGGGTTGCTGCCACTTGTCACTGGGAGAGTATCCGGCGGCGCTTTCCTGTTTTGAACGTCTTCGGCAGAAGAGTCCTGAGTGGGAAAGACCACTGTTTAATCTCGGCCGGGTGTATTTCAGACTGGGGAAGCTGGGCAAAGCCTTCCGTTATTATGAGACAGCTCTGAGAATGAATCCGGCCAGTGAAGATGCTCTATATTATATGGGAACCTATTATTATGAGGTTGAGGATTATGCACAGGCGCAGCGATGTTATGAACAATCCTTGAAGCTCAATGAAGCGCAGTCTGAAACGCATCTGAACCTTGGAATGTGTTACGTTAGGATGTCTGATTCCAAGTCAGCCCTCAAGGAATTTGAGAGAGCCTATGAACTGGATCTGTCCTGTTATGATGCTATGCGTAATAAAGGTCTTGTCCTTCTGGGAATGCGTGAATTTAAGGAGGCGCTGGACGCATTCGGGCTGGCGGCCAAAATTCAGCCGGACGAAACGGAGTGCATGACCGGCATCATCTATTGCCACGCTAAACTCAAAGACTACGAGACGGCACTATGGATAGCCCGTAAACTGCTGGAGCTTGAACCCGGCAGCGATCAGGCATTGCGCTTTATTGAGAAGCTGGAGGTCTCAGTGGCCAGGCAAATTCATGGAGAGCGTTAACTGAGGGGCATTATTGAGGACGACCGGTGAAAATAATACTTTAACGTTCGTTCTCAATATGCTAAGATTGCAAATGTGAGGCGGATAAATTTTTTTGATAATAATAGAACGTTCGGTCTCAATAACAGCCAGAAGCTTGATTACACAGTAACAACAAATAAACTTATAACTTAAGGAGTGTTCACGATGGGAAAGCTTGAGGGTAAGGTTGCCTTGATTACAGGAGGGAATAGTGGAATCGGGTTGTCTGCCGCCAAATTGTTTGTTGCTGAAGGTGCCAAAGTCGTTATTACCGGCCGCAATCCGGTATCATTGCAGGCGGCGGTAGAAGAACTGGGCGCGGAGCATGCCATTGCGGTTCAGGCGGATGCGACAGATCCGCAGAGCGCTGTGTCGGCTGTGAACGCAGCCATTGAGGCATTCGGCAGACTGGATGTTGTCTATGCCAATGCAGGCATAGCGGCTTCAACACCGCTCGGCAGCACAGACTTGGCGACTTTCGAGGAAGTGCTCAAGATTAATGTGACCGGTGTCTTCTTCACCGTTCAGGCCGCACTGCCTCATCTGAAGGCCGGGGCATCAGTTATTCTGACCGGCTCCGTGCTTGCTAAGGCTGGCAGACCCGGCAACTCCGCATATGCCGCCAGCAAAGGGGCTGTCAGCAGCATGACCAAAGTGCTGGCTTCGGAGCTCTCCCCGCTGGGCATCCGGGTTAACAACATTGCCCCTGGCGTGACGCGCACACCCATCTGGGGACAATCCGCGATGGATAACTGGAGCCAGGTGGAAGCTGGCATGTCGCGTTCCATTCCGCTGGGCCGTGCGGGTGATCCTGAAGAGATTGCCAAGGTCGCGCTGTTCCTGGCCTCGGATGATTCCTCTTATATCCAAGGTACCGATATCGCTGTAGACGGCGGAGCGGGGAGTTCTCCCCTGGGTGCACCGGTTTACCAGCAGAACGCATAAGCATGTTGTAATGAGAGGAGCACCTTAACCGGTGCTTTTTTTGATGTTATTATGCTAAAATAGAGTCGGATGTAAAAATATGTTATTTTAATCCATTTTAAAAATCTAATTTGTAACGGAGGCTATCCTTTGAGATTTAAAAACCGGATTTCAATTATTGTGTTAGTGGTAATGACTATATTGGCCGGGGGGATATATTTCTCGCTTACCGGATTACCTCATAAGAAAAGTCAGATCGCTAGTGAAGTGAAAGAATATCTTGTTCATACAAGATCGTACCCGGTTGCAAATATTCAGGAAATCCGGGGAGGCTACAGCTTCAAATCGGGCGACTATGATGCAGATGTACTGTTCAAAGATGAGCCTGATGTGAACTATACGTATGCCAAAGTAAATGGGGAATTCAGACTTGTCGGAACGTCCAGCCTGTACGGGAAACATATGGACGAAACATACTATTGAACAACCTTTTCCGCTTTTCCATAAGAGGTAATGGGTATACATTGTCGAATAAGACATACATATACAAAAGTATTCACTTTGTGTACGCAGCTGAAAGAAATGTAAACGCTCACAATAGACCCGGGAGGCGAATGGAAGATGGACGGAAGCAAGTCGTTGATCTATCAAATTCTCAAGACGATTGAAGAGGGCAAAGAACCGGTGTTGGAGAACCTGGAGGGAATAACAATCGGGGGATACCATAGTGCACTGGAACAGATTGTGGAGAATAAGCTGGCTAATAATATCAGTTTCTCCCTCAGCGGCAAAGGGAAAAAAGCAGTCCGCGTTGCGAATACGAGCGGCTCTAAACTGACCGCACAAGGCGTTAACTATATTCATGTTCAGGACAGCCGCAGTTTCTAGCTGTTAAGCAGGATAACAAATAACACCCGCAGTATGGAGATGGAGGATCTCCTGCTGCGGGTGTTTTGCTGTGGACTGAAAAGTTTCATGGAAAGCTTGACTTCATGAAACAGTGTAGATCAGGATTCATCTCTATGGGAGCGTCATGATTGCGCTACTTCAAAGCCTCCCGGAAATCACGGATCTCCTTCAGGTTCAAATGCTGATTGGTATAGGCCACTGATGTGCCTAGCACAAACACGGTCGCCCCGTACTTTTGGCAGAGCTGGGCATTGACAGTGCTGATGTTGCCGTCAACGACGATATCCTTATCTTCGCCGATGATTTCACGGATGCTGCGGATTTTGGGCGCGGCGTTGTTCAGGAATTTCTGTCCGGCAAAGCCCGGCTCCACGGTCATGACAAGCACATAATCCAGATAATCCTTGATATTGTCCAGAAATTCAACTGGAGCATGGGGATTGAGGGCGATGCCCGCCTGTTTGCCTGCCGCCTGAATCTGGCGCAAATATTTGACCGGATGATTCGTAGCCTCGATATGGAACGACACATGGGTGCAGCCGGTGGCCAGCACCTCGGGCAGAGCGCTCTCCAGATTGCCGACCATTAAATGGACCTCCACCGGAATCCTGGAGACCTCTGCCATGCGCTTGACCTGGTCATAGCCAAGGGTAATGTTGTTGACGAAATTTCCGTCCATGACATCGGCATGGATGAATTCGGCGCCGGAATGCTCGGCTTCCTCGATCGCTTCACCCAGATAGAGCGGATCGGCACACATAATTGATAAGGACAGCTTGGTCTTCATTGCAGATAACCCTCCTGTTCAGCCCGGGCACAGGCAGCGGAAACCTCGTCACGCCAAGGCAGGGAGGACAAGGCTCCCTGGCGGGTGACCGAGATGCCCGCGGCAATATTGGCATACTGAACCGCCCGGGGCAGCGTGAAATGAAGTGTCAAAGCGTAGGTCAGTGCAGCCATGAAGCAGTCGCCCGCCGCTGTTGTATCCAGCACTCGGCCTGCGGGGCAGGCCGGGAAGCCGGTGAACTCGGTTCCGTCATACAGCAGGGCGCCCCGGGCTCCGCGTTTGAGCAGGACATTGCGGCAGCCGCTTTCGTGCAGCTTGCGGCAGGCCTGCCGGGCATCGTCTTCCTTGAGGATCTCGATCCCCGTCAGCCCGGCGGCTTCCGTCTCATTGGGGCTCAGGATGTATGCGCTGCGGAAGGTGCTGAGGGGGATATCCCTTACAGGACCCGCATCGACAATAGTGCATACCTCCAGCTGTCCCGCCTTATGCAGCAGCTCTTCAATCAGGGCCAGACTGCATTCCAGCTCCAGGGACAAATACTGGAACCCGGGAAGCAGGGCGGTCAGCCTGGAGATATCGCTGCGGTTGAAGGAATCATTGGCGCCCATATAGGAAAGAATCGTGTTGCTGCCGTTCTCCTCTATAAGCACATAAGCAGTGCCGGTTCCAAGCTGTTCATCATATAGAATGAGTTCCGTGGACAATTGCTCCCGTTCATAAGCCTGGGCGATGGCCCGGCCTCCGGCATCCCTGCCGAGCTTGCAGCAGAACTGAACATCGGCGCCAAGCCTTGAGAGGGCAACGGCCCGGTTGGAGCCTTTGCCGCCGATTCCGGTGAACTGGTCCCGGATAATCAGGGATTCACCGCTGCGGGGATTACGTGGGATATGCATTATAATGTCCGTATTTGAGCTGCCAACCACCAGCACGCGTTCGGCCCGTTCCATGGTCTTCCCCTCCTTAATTCTGTACTTCCTCAATTGCCTGGATGTAGGCGGGGTTCTGTTCCTGCTCCACCAGCCGTTTGACGGCCCCATAAACATTGGTTGCGCTTACTACAAAGCTGTCCAGTTTGGAATAGCCTTCATTGATGCATTCGAAGATGCCGTCCTCGCTGAAGCTGCGGATGACATCCCGGGTGGCCAGGGCGGCGGTCAAGCCTTCCCGCTGGGCGAGGCACCAGATGATCCAGCCGGAGGCGGTGGCCCAGTACGCCCCGTTCTGATATTCCTCATGCGGAACCTCAATCAGCAGGCGATCCCAGTATTCACCCTGCGGCAAATGGCGGATCTGGCCTTTGTAGGCATAGTTCTGGTAATTAAGCTGAAGATAATCGAGCAGTTGTTCCCTGTACTGTGCTGCTGGAAAGCCGATGTAGAGCAGGTAAGCATTGCCCCAGATATCCGCCTGGCGGCAATTCCTGCCGGCCGCAACAAAAACGCCCAGTTCCCGGTCGTACAGCCTTCCGATATTCTGTTCAACAGACTCCGCAAGCCGCCGGTATTTCGCAGCCGCTTCATTACTGCCATAGCGGCTGGACAGTTCCTCCATATGCTTGCAGCTTCGCCAGAAGAGCAGCGATTCCATGAAGAGCTCGCCGGTCTTGCCGATGGTATCGGTGAAGCCGTAAGGGGAGTGGAGATCCTCCGGGTGGTTATACACCAGCCCGTTCCTGCTGAGCGGGATAATGTCCAGCCCCCGGCTGAGCGGCTTCTCCCACTGCAGGAACAGGTCTGCTGCGGCTTCGGTGTTCAACCGGTTCAGATAATGGTACACCGCGTATACAAGGAAGGGGGTATTATCCAGATTAGCCTGGCCCACCGGACTGCCGGCTTCGCCTGCCGCATAAACCGCGGTCCCGTCGGCATAGATCCGGTCCGGCATCCATCCGTCTTCACGCTGGCCCTTCATGATATAAATGATAGCCCTTTCAATATCCTGGTCGGCGATATATTCACCGGCATATTCCACCATATAAGCAAAGTCCCTCACCCATAAAGCGTTGTAGCTCGCGACTCCATCCGGTGTAAATAGAGGAGTTCCGTCATGCGCCGGAGTAAGGCAGCCCGTGAGCAGCCGCCGGGATAATTGGCCCAAATGCCCCAGTGTTTCAGTGGTATTCATCTGTGTCACCTTCCTGTGTATGCGATTTTGAGTTCATTGTAACATAAATCAAATAGTTTTCAATAATAGATTAACAAAATAGTTATGTAAAATATATTTACAAAAGATTTCGCCCTTGCTATACTATGTTTATCAAGCGCTTGCATAAAGAGGGTGGACGAGTTGGAAAAGAACAATACCAAGATTCTGAAGCTAGCCAATAAATATCTTGTGCTGCAATGCATTACGACTTATGAGCCGGTTGCGGTGGAAGACATTGTGAAGAGAACGAACCTGAGCAGGCCGACAGTCATTAATTCGGTTAAGGAGCTAACGGAAGAAAACGTAATTATGAAGGGGGGCCGTGCTGAATCCACGGGCGGCAGAACGGCCGCGCTGCTGACCACCAATGCTGATGCATATTATGCCGTCGGCGCAGACTTTGAATTCCCGCAGGTCAGAATGGCCATCGCTAATCTAAAGGGAACCATTCTGGCTTCCAGGCATTTCGATTATCCGCTGGAGAGTTCGGCGGAAGAGATTATCCGCGATTTGCCGGAACGGATTCATTCATTCATCCAGCAATCTGCTGTAGATATGTCGAAGATTGAAGGCCTTGGACTGGGTATTCCGGGAGTGGTTGATGTCAACAGCGGAAGCTCAAAGTATATTGAGAGAATTCAAGGCTGGCGGAATGTCGATATTAAGAAGGCACTGGAGGACAAGCTGGGCATTCCCGTTTATATCCGCAATGATGTTCATTTAATGGGGCTCGTGGAGAAGCGGTTCTATATGCCGGGTCAGGATGAGGATTTCATCTATATCGGTCTGCGTTCTGGAATAGGCAGTGCCATCTTTATCGACAACGATATATATGAAGGCAATAATGGCAATGCCGGCTTTATCGGGCACATGATCCTTGACGTGAACGGTCCTCGGGGCTTCGGCGGTCCCAAGGGCTGTCTGAATGTATTTGCCGGAGAGCTGTCGCTGATTCAGAAATACAAAGAGGCAAAGGCACTGACGGATCAACTGTTTCCTGCGGAGGAACAGGGGATCAGGCTGGAGCATTTGGTCCAGCTTGCGGAGGAGGGAGACCCGGTCTGCCGTGAAATTCTGACGGAAGCGGGCAAATACATTGGCACGGCGATTGCCAATATGGTGGAAATGTTTGAAATCCCTAATATCATCATCGGGGGCTGCTCTAATCTGGAGGGTTCAGGTTTGTTTATGGCGATTCAGGAGACGGCCCTTGAGTATCTGAAATATCATATCGATAATCCGGTCATCACAGCAGGAAGGCTTCTAGAGGAAGAATATCCGCTGGGCGGCTGCTATCTGGTATTCGACCACATTTTTCATAAGCCCCAGCTGAATCTGCAGGTTTGACAACAGGATCAGGGCTGCATGAAGGAGGAATTACGCATGGCAAACAGCAGAACCGTTATAGGTATTCGTCCTATCGTGGATGGGCGGGTGGCCGGCGTTAGAGAAGTACTCGAAGGACAGACCATGGAAATGGCCCGGGCCGTGGCGGCATTGATTCAAGAGAATCTCCGCTATTCCGACGGCTCAGCCGTAGAATGTGTGATTGCAGACGGCTGTATTGCCAGCATAACCGAAGCGCAGCGGACGGAAGAGAGCTTCCGGATAGCGAATGTAGGCGCAACGATTTCCGTGACCCCTTGCTGGGCCTACGGAAGCGAAACGATTGACATGGTGCCTGAGCGGCCTAAGGCGATATGGGGCTTCAACGGCTCGGAGCGCTCGGGAGCGGTATACCTGGCGGCGGCGCTGTCGGCACATGCCCAGAAAGGACTGCCGGTATTCGGAATCTACGGCCGGGATGTTCAGGACAAGGAGGACACAGGCATTCCGGAGGATGTGAAGCTTAAGCTGCTGCAGTTCACGCGCTGCGCTCTGGCCGTAACGGAAATGAGAGGCAAGGCGTACCTGTCACTTGGCTCGGTAAGCATGGGCATCGCCGGCTCCATCGTTAATGAGGACTTCTTCCAGAGCTATCTGGGCATGCGCAATGAATACGCGGATATGAGTGAGATTAGCCGGAGAATCCAGCTCGGTATCTATGATCCCGAAGAGTATGAACGGGCACTTGCCTGGACGCGTGCCAATTGCCGGGAGGGTGAAGACTACAATGAGCCGGATTCGCAGTTTCCGCGTGAGAAGAAGGATGAGGTATGGGAGTTTGTTGTCAAAATGACGCTGATTATCCGTGATCTGATGGTCGGCAATCCGGTACTCGCGAAGCTGGGCTACCCGGAGGAGGCGCTCGGGCACGGGGCAATCGCCTCAGGCTTCCAGGGCCAGCGCCATTGGAATGATTATTTGCCCAACGGCGACTTCTCCGAAGCGATTCTGAACAGCTCCTTTGACTGGAACGGAATCAGACAAGCCTACGTTGTGGCCACGGAGAATGACAGCCTCAATGCCGTCTCCATGCTGTTCGGCCATTTGCTTACCCATACCGCCCAGGCCTTCGTAGATATCCGTACCTTCTGGAGCGCGGAGGCCATCGAGCGGGTGACCGGAACCAGACCGCAGGGCGCGGCGGCTGGCGGTGTCATCCATTTTAAAAATTCCGGATCCGTGGCGCTTGACAGCAGCGGTGAGCAGCAGGCGGACGGCAAGCCTGCCATGAAGCCGTTCTGGGATATTCAAGAAGAGGAGATGCTGCGCTGTCTTCAGGCGACCTCCTGGCATCCTGCACACCGGGGATATTTCCGCGGCGGCGGGTACTCCAGCCGCCTGCTGTCGAAGGGCGGAATGCCGGTTACCCTGTCCCGGATTAATCTGATTAAGGGCCTGGGTCCAGTACTGCAGATTGCCCAAGGCTATACTATAGAGCTGCCTGAGGAGATGCACCGGGCACTCGATGACCGGACCGATCCGGCCTGGCCGACGGCCTGGTTCATCCCTGAACTGACCGGAACAGGCGCGTTCCGCGATGTATACACCGTCATGAATTCCTGGGGGGCGAATCACGGCTCCTTCAGCTACGGGCATACCGGCAGTGATTTGATTACGCTCGCATCCATGCTGAGGATTCCGGTTAGCATGCATAATGTGCCGGAAGAGCAGCTCTTCCGGCCAAGCGCCTGGCAGGCTTTTGGCATTGAAGACAGCTCTACAGGAATGGATTACCGGGCCTGCGCCGCTTATGGCCCCTTATACGGCAGGTAAGACTTACATGCGTTGTGCTTGGCCCGGGACGTTTGGCCAGCCTCCCGGATCTTCACATACAACAAGCTGTCCACAAAAAGGGAGGGTATTTCATCATGAGAAAGATTGCCTCGGTATTATTGTCGGTTGTGCTGGTATCGGCAGCGCTGGTTGGCTGCGGAGATAACAACACAGGTGACGAAGGAAGCGGTTCCACGGAAAAAGTCACTTTACAGCTGATGTCACTGAAGCAGGAGCAGGCCGGTCAGGACGCGTTCAATCAGATTATAGAGAAGTTCCAGGACGAGAACCCGAATATTACCATTGATCTGCAATCGATGAGCTCCGACCAGCTGAAAACGACGCTAAGAGCAAGAATCGCCTCCAATGAAATGCCGGATCTGGTCACCTGGATGAAGGAAATCGAGCCGGAATATCTGCTGGATTTAACAGGGGAGAGTTTTTTGTCCAACCTGAATAATGACAGCGTTTCCGCCGCGAATACCATTTATGACGGCAAGGTGTACGCGATGCCGATCGACAATGGTTACATTGGATTCTATTACAACAAGACGCTGCTGGCTGACAATGGTCTTGAGGTTCCCAGAACCCTGTCTGAGCTGAAGGCTGTCTCCGAAGCCCTCAAGGCCAAAGGAATCCCTGCTTTTGCTACCGGAGCGAAGGATTTATCCGTCGCCTACATGCCGCTGATCGCCTTGTTCTCGGAAACGGTATTCGGGAAGAATCCCGACTGGTCCAAGGATAGAGACAGCGGAAGCATCCAAATCGCCGCCGATCCGGACTGGAAGCTGGCCTTTGATCTGCACAAGGATTATGTATACGGTTACAGCGACACCCAGAATGCCTTCAACCTCAGTTATGATGACTCCAATGCCATGCTGGCGCAAGGAAAAGCGGCGTTCTACGGCAACGGCTCCTGGGCGCTTGAACCGATTCGCCAGGTTGGACCGGATGCTGATATCGGCCTGATGGCCTTCCCTGTTTCCGAGGACCCGAAGGATGCTAAGCTACTGGTCTTCCCTGACACCTCGCTCTCGGTTGCCAAAGACAGCAAGCACACCGCTGAAGCCAAGAAATTCCTGGAGTTCATGACGACAGAGACGGCGGGAACCATCTGGTCCGAGACGGTCAAGGTGTCCTCCACAGTAAACGGTGTGAACGTGGATTACGATCCGATTGCCGCCGACATCAACGAATATATCTCCAACGGACAGTTCACGCCATATGGCGACAGAGTGCTGAGATCGGTATTTACCGACAAGCTCTGGGAGGATTTCTCGAAATATATGCTGGGCAAAACCGATTGGGCCAAGCTTTCCGCCGATTTGGATACCGCCTGGGATAAAGCTCTGGAGATTGAGCAGAACAATTAACAGCATTCTGTACGGATATTCCATAGCCGCCACAAGCTGCGGAATATCCGTTTTCTCTATCAGATTCGTTGGGGTCCCCGGTTTAAGCTTGTTGAAAAAGGAGGGAAGCGTGTTATGAGAACTAAAAGGAAAAACTTCTTTTTCTTCCTGATCCTGCTGCCGGCGCTGACACTGTTTACCGTCTTCTTTATCATCCCTGTTGTACAGAGCCTGATGCTGTCCTTCACCGATGCCTATGGCATGAGGAGCAGCAACCACTTTGTGGGATTGCAGAATTACAAGGAAGCGATTATGGACAGCAGCTTCAGGCAGACGATTTACGCCACGCTGATTTTTACCGCTACGGCCGTTATTTTCGGCAATTTTCTGTCCCTGGGTTTGGCGCTGCTTCTGGATGCTAAGCTGAAGGGACGCAATTTCCTCCGCTCCCTGTTCTTCATTCCCAACATTATGAGCCTCCTGGTGGTAGGCTATGTGTGGTCCTTCGTGTACAGCGATGCGATTCCCGACCTGATCTCCTTCCTGCAGCTTCCCGATGCCTGGCGCGGGTCGATTCTGGGGAATTCCAATATCGTTCTTTTCGCGCTGGCACTTACGGCCATATGGAACAGTGCCGGATATTATATGATTATCTATCTGGCAGCCCTGCAGGGCATATCGGATGAGCTGATGGAAGCGGCGAAGATTGACGGCGCGAGGCCCCGGGATATTTTATTCAAAATCAAGCTTCCGCTGATCTCGCCCATTATCGTCATGTGCCTGATTCTTTCTACCGCCTCACACATTAAGGTGTTCGAGCTGCCGTTCACCATGACCTCCGGCGGTCCGGCCGGCGCCTCTATGACCATGGTGCTGAAAATTTACAATACGGCCTTCAACGCCAATCAGACCGGGCTGGCTACGGCACAATCGACTATTTTCTTCATTCTGATTGCGGTGATAACCCTGGTTCTGACAAGAATCATGAAATCAAGGGAGGAGAAGATCTGATGAAGTCTCCCGTTAAGCATAAAAAGGCTGGCCCGCGGGTAATCGCGATGAATGTGCTGATCTGGTTCTTCGCCCTGCTGTTCTTTGCTCCCATCTATATAGTGGTGTTGAATTCCTTCAAGACCAAGCCGGAGATGCTGATCTCGACCGTTGCGCTGCCTTCCAAAATAAACTTTGCCAACTACGCGACGATTCTGACCAATAATGATTTCCTCTCCTCGCTGTGGTTCAGCATCGTGATTGTTGTCTGCACCACGGCGCTTACCGTCCTGGTGTCCTCACTTGCCGGATATTCGCTGGCCCGCTGGAAAAGCAAGTTCTCCAGAGGGGTGATGCTGGTCTTCCTGACCACCCTGTTCGTCCCGTTTCAGGTGTATATGGTGGCACTGATTGTCATCGCCCGCCAGCTCCACTTCACAGGAAGTCCGCTGGGGCTGGTGCTCATCTATATCGCCCTCGGGATGCCGGTGCCGATCTTCCTCTACAGAAGCTACGTGCAGACCATGTCGACAGAGATTGAAGAAGCGGCGGCCATCGACGGCTGCGGCAATCTGCAAATGTTCTTCCGCGTGGTCTTTCCGCTGATGAAGCCGATTACGGCAACGGTGGCCGTGCTGAACGCGCTCTGGGCATGGGGCGAGTTCCTGGTCGCCTTTCTCGTCTACGGCAACCACAAGCCGATGACGATTCCCTTGTCCCAGCAATATTTCTACGGCAACTACAACCAGCAGTGGAATCTGATCATGGCAGGGTTTGTAATCTCGACGATACCGATCGTAATCTTCTATGTATTCATGCAGAAGCATATTGTCAAAGGCATTGCCGCAGGTGCGGTGAAAGGCTGAATGACGGAAAGAACGGAAAGAGAAAGCGGGGAGACAGATGTATCGTTCAATTACCGATAAGGTGGCCCATATAGCGGCCCGCCTGGAAAGCGTACAGCCGGAACTGATACCCTTATTCAAGCAGTGCTACAGCAATACCCTGGAGACGACAATCGAGCGCCTGGAGGACGGGACGACCTTCATGATCACCGGGGATATCCCGGCGATGTGGTTAAGGGACTCCTCAGCCCAGGTCAGACCTTATATACAGCTGGCAGCTGAGGATGCGGAGCTGGCGGGCATGATCAGAGGCCTCGTGATGCGACAGGCCAGGTACCTGCTGCTGGACCCGTATGCCAACGCTTTTAACAAAGAAGACAGCGGTGCCGGACATCAGCAGGATCTCACCCGCATGGGACCGTGGATCTGGGAGCGCAAATACGAGCTGGATTCCTTATGTTATCCGGTTCAGCTGCTGCAGGATTACTGGTCGGCTACCGGGGATGGCAGTATATTTGACGAAACCGTCCACAGCATGCTGAAGACGATTGTCGCGACGATGAAGACGGAGCAGCAGCATGATTCAAGGTCGGACTATTCCTTCGAGCGCACGGAGGTTACGCTGCCCTCGGATACGCTTCCCTTTGACGGGCGCGGCACGCGGACCAACTTCACCGGCATGGTCTGGTCAGGCTTCCGGCCAAGCGACGATGCCTGCAAATACGGCTATCTTATTCCGGCCAATATGTTCGCGGCGGTGATTCTGGAGCATGTGGGGCGGTATGCTGAGGACTTCTATAGCGACAGTGAACTGGCTATTGCAGCCCGCAGGCTCAAGCTGGAGATTGAATTCGGCATCGAAAATTACGGCGTGTACCTCCATCCGGAATTCGGAGCCATCTATGCCTATGAGACGGACGGTTACGGGAATTATAATCTGATGGATGACGCCAATGTGCCGAGCCTGCTGTCCATTCCGTATCTGGGCTACCGGCCGAAGGAAGATCCGATGTACCAGAGAACGCGTGCCTTCGTGCTTAGCGGCGGTAATCCCTGCTATTATGCCGGAGCTTACGCCCGGGGAATCGGCAGCCCGCATACACGGGCCGGCTATATCTGGCCGATTGGACTGATTATGCAGGGCTTGACAGCCACAGACCCGGAGGAGAAGAAGGGACTGCTCAGCCAGCTTGCGGCCACCACGGGCGGCACCGGGCTGATGCATGAGAGCTTTGACCCTGACCGGCCGGAGGTGTTCACGCGGGAATGGTTCGGCTGGGCGAACAGCCTGTTCGGGCAATTCGTCACGGAGTGGCTGGATTCCCTGTAGAAGCGTATAACGGACAAATGAATAAACTCTGCGCAAGCAGTATCCAATAGCCTTCTGAAATGCCTACTGTGCATTCCGGAAGGCTTTTGCCCGTGGATTACAGCAGTAAAGCCCATGCCAAACCAGTTGAATATCCTTCACTCACAATCGGATTTTGCCTTATGGGCCCGGGGCCGCTCCTTATAATGAAGATACGACAGCGGCAGCCGCTAAGGCAGCCTGAGGAAGGAAGAGAAGAGAGATGAAGCTTCGGATTAAGAGAGTCAGAACGGCCTGCCGGCGCTGCCGGTCAAGACCGGGGGCCTTGGGAAGACGCTGCGCAGGGATTGGTTCCTGTATGCGATCCTCGTGCCTTTTGTATTATGGTATATCCTGTTTGCCTTTAAGCCAATGTACGGCCTGCAGATCGCCTTCAAGGATTACAGCGTCTTTCAGGGGATTGGACAAGCCTGGCCCATTCTGCGGAAGGTGCAGGAATTGGGACTTAATATTCCGGAGCAGTTATCAATTGTTGCGATGGAGCATGGGGAACTGGAGGCTTGTCCCGGCTTGTCGCGCCCGGCGCTGCTGGTCCAGGAGGCAGGGGAGCGGGCGGCTGAGCTGATGCTGCGGCGGATTGCCAATCCGCTGGCACCTTATGAGCAAATCCGGCTGCTGGGACCGTTTCTGACAGGGGAGACGGTTGCGGAACCATCTCTCTGCTGAACAAAGAAACCGTCAATTCTCCAGCTATAGGAGAATTGACGGTTTCTTAATCCTAGTTTAATCGCCCGTCTCCACAATCCACACCTCAGGAAGATTGCGGAACTGCTCGGCGTAATCCAGACCATAGCCGACAACGAATTCGTCGGGAATGTCAATGCCGCAGTATTCGACCGGAACTTCGACCAGGCGGCGGGAAGGTTTGCTTAGAATAGTACAGATACGGACACTTGCAGCTTCGCGCAGGGCGAACAGCTGCCTCAGATGCTGCAGAGTCAGGCCGGTGTCGATCAGATCTTCGACGAGCAGCACATGTTTGCCGCGGATATCGGTATCGATATCCTTCTTGATCGTGATCACTCCGGAGGAAGTGGAGCTTGCCCCGTAACTGGACACCGACATGTAATCAATGCCGACCGGGAGGGTGATTTCGCGCATCAGATCGGACATGAATACAGCGCCGCCCTTGAGAATACCGATTAGTACAAGCTCTTTGCCTTCATAGTCACGCGATATTTCAGCGCCCAGTTCTCTGACTCTTTGCTGCAGCTGGTCCTTGCTGACCAGAACTTTGGTAATTTGTGTCATGGTTGACGCTCCTTATGGATTAGGATGTGATCAGGAGGATGATCTGTCCTTTTCCTTCAGCATAACATCATGTGCGCCTCCTTCAAAGATGGTTGTGGAGGAAACCAGTGTTATCTTCGCCTGCTTCTGCAGTGCCGGGATGGTCAGTGAGCCGCAGTTGCACATGGTTGATTTGATTTTGCTGATGCTGAGATCCAGATTATCCTTGAGCCGGCCTGCGTAGGGAATGAAGGAATCCACGCCTTCCTCGAACTCCAGCTTGCTCTCTTTGTCGGCATTGCCGAAGTCATAACGCTGCCAGTTGCGGGCGCGGCTCGACCCCTCACCCCAATATTCCTTAACGAAGTTCCCGCCGACCAGCAGCTTGCGTCCGGGGCTTTCATCGAATCTGGCAAAATAGCGGCCCAGCATCACGAAGTCAGCTCCCATCGCCAGCGCCAGCACAATATGATAATCATGGACAATCCCGCCATCGGAACAGATCGGGACATAGATGCCGGTCTGCTCGTAATATTCCTGGCGGGCGGCCGCGACTTCAATGACGGAGGAGGCCTGGCCGCGTCCGATCCCTTTTTGCTCCCGGGTAATACAGATGGAACCGCCGCCGATGCCGACTTTGATGAAATCCGCCCCGGCTTCTACGAGGTACAGGAAACCTTCCTTGTCGACGACATTGCCTGCCCCAACCTTCACTTTCTCCCCGAAAGTATCCTTAATATAATGGATGGTTTCGGCCTGCCATTCGGAATAACCGTCAGAGGAATCAATGCATAGGACATCTGCCCCGGCTTCCACCAGCGCCGGCACGCGCTCCTTGTAATCCCGGGAGTTGATACCCGCGCCGACAATGAGCTGTTTGTTGTCATCATGCAGCTCCAGCGGATACTCCTGATGGCTGTCATAATCCTTGCGGAACACAAGGTGGACGAGATGGCCGCTGGCATTAACAATCGGCAGGCAGTTCAGCTTATGATCCCAGATCATATCATTGGCTTCGGTTAGGGTGATGCCTTCTTCGGCATAGATTAGTGAAGATAACGGCGTCATAAATTCAGTAATCGGGCACTCCGGCGGCAGACGGTTCTCGCGGTAATCTCGGCTTGTGACAATGCCCATCAGCTTGCCTGTCGGTTCCCCGTTGTCCGTAATGGCAATGGTGGAGTGGCCGCTGCGCGCTTTCAGCGCTAGTACATCCTGCAGTGTATCCTCCGGCTTCAGATTGGAGTCGCTGAGGACGAAGCCGGCTTTGAACTTTTTGACCCGGCGGACCATCTCGACCTGCTGCTCGATAGACTGCGAGCCATAGATGAAGGAGATGCCGCCGCTTTTGGCCAGGGCAATCGCCATGTTATGGTCGGATACGGCCTGCATGACCGCTGAGGTAACGGGCAGATTCATGGTCAGCGCCGGAGTCTCGCCCTTGCGGAATTTGGTTACTGGCGTCCGGAGATCGACATTCCCCGGGATGCACTCTTTGGTGGTTAGACTGGGCACCAGCAGGAACTCACTGAAGGTTCTTGAAGGCTGCTCATAATAATAAGCCATGGCTTGTCACTCCCCTGCTATAGTTTCATCAATTCTGCAATTGTAGTTCTATACACTTCATACCTTGGATAGAAACCGTACCGGCACTCCAATGTCCGTTTCCAGCTGCTTGTAGTGTTCCCCTTTGGCCAGAATTGCCTGCACACCGACAAGCTCAATGCCCATAACGGACATTTGCTCAGCGATGCAGCGGATGGTAGCGCCTGAACTGATCACATCATCCAGCAGCAGCACCCGGTCACCGGCGGAGAATCCGTCAAAATAAATATAATTCTCGTTATACGCCGTTTCGCGTTTGATGCTGACCTCGTAATTCTCATACAGCTCTGTGCTGAGGCGCAGGATATTCATCGGCTTCATCAGCTTGTAGGCCGCAAGCATGCCCCAGGTATGCCCGCCCGGTTCAGGCGATACGATGTAATCGAAATCCGGGAATTGTTCCGTAACGGCCTCTGCCAGACTATCGGTAATCTCACTGATCAGCTCAGGGGTGATGTAGGTTCCGCGTTCTCCAAAAGGGTATAGCTTAAAGTCATAGGCTGTATCTTTATTTTTGTAGATCCTCACATTCTTGGCTTGGCTGATCGATTCACTTAACCGTGCGTAGGATGCACTCATTGCCCTCACTCCTTCTATTATAGATGCCAAAAACCCCAGGACCAAGAGGCGCAGGACAAGACAGGTACGTCAGGAGGAGAAGACGGGCATAGCCGAGTTCCCTTCACTGGTTGCTCCATTGTCTTGTCTGGCCTCTTGTAGCCTGGGGCAATTTACGGTTGCCTGTAGATACGCTCATTCCAAATTAACGAGCTTATACAAGAGATGTTTAATTAGAGAATCTGACATATTATTGACTCGGATGGTTTCTGAATGATTGTTTTCAATATTTGTGTTATATAATATTACGCGTATGATTTGTTATATGCTATCATCCGCAATAATGTGTGTCAATATTTTGTTTTTATGTTATATAAGGTTACATTAACGTGTTTGGATTATACAGATAACCTGCGGATTCATAAAAAAACTCTAAATAACCCATTCTAAAGCATGGTGCTTTGGCGGATTTTTATTTATAATAATTATTATCTGGAATTCATAAATAGTTCAAAGGTTTTGTAAAAAGCCGTATTTTGATGTGATATACTTAACACAGCGATTTGAGATCTTGTGAAATTGATACTAATACATGCTAACAAGCAGTAACAGTGCCTACACCAATGAATAGAGATTAGGATGGTGAACAAGCGATGCATATTGTCGTCGTTGGCCTGAATTACCGTACGGCTCCCGTAGAGGTGAGAGAACAGTTCGCTTTTGCCGAGAAGGATCTGCCTGCTGCGCTTCATCAGCTGATGCAGACGAAGAGCGTTCTGGAAGGGGTCGTAGTCGCCACCTGTAACCGGACGGAAATTTATGTGGTCGTGGACCGCCTTCATATGTGCGGATATTTCATCCGCAGCTACATGGAGCAGTGGTTCGGTGTGAAAAGTGATGTATTTGCGCAGCATATGTATATATATGAAGACGAGCAGGCGATTGCCCACCTGCTGCGTGTAACCTGCGGCCTGGATTCCATGGTGATCGGCGAGACGCAGATCCTGGGACAGGTACGCAGTGCTTTTTTGACTGCCCAGGCGGAGGGCGTAACCGGAACGTGGTTCAACCGGCTGTTCAAGCAGGCCGTGACACTCGGCAAACGTGCGCATAGCGAGACTTCGATCGGCGAAAGTGCGGTTTCGGTCAGTTATGCAGCGGTGGAGCTGGGCAAGCGGATCTTTGGGATGTTTACCGGCAAAAGAGTGCTCATTCTCGGCGCCGGCAAAATGAGCGAGCTGACGGTGAAGCATCTGTACAGCAGCGGCGCGGCTGAGGTTATCGTCGCGAACCGGACGTTGTCCCGGGCGGTGGAGCTGGCCGAGAAGTTCTCGGGCAAGCCAAGTACGATTGAGGAAGCACTGAAGCGTCTGGATGAAGTGGATATTGTCATCAGCTCCACGGGAGCGGACGGTTATGTGCTGACGGCTGCCCAAGTGGCTGAAGGGATGAAGCGCCGGCCGTCACGGCCGCTGTTCATGATCGACATTGCCGTTCCCCGTGATATTGATCCGGCTGCGGCAAGCGTACCGGATGTCTTCCTCTATGATATCGATGATCTGGAAGGCATTGTGGAGAGCAATCTGGAAATGCGCCGCAGTGAAGCGGCCAAGATTGAAGTGATGATCAGTGAGGCAATGGATGAATTCCAGCTGTGGCTGAAGACGCTCGGTGTCAGACCGGTGATCCGTGCGCTGCAGGACAAGTCGAACGGGATTTATGAAGAAACGATGGACAGTCTGTTCAACAAGCTGCCTGAACTGGATGAGCATCAGCGTAAAGTCATCCGCCGCTTGACCAAAAGTATTGTGAACCAGATGATGCATGATCCGATTAATGTCATCAAGGAGTTGTCCGGCGGGAAGCAGGGGAATGAAGCTCTGGAGTACTTCACCCAGATTTTTGCACTGCAGGAGCAGCTGGACCCGGGTCCGGATGACCGTAGTGCTGTACCGGTTGAGGAGGCGCCTGCTGAAGTATCCTCCGGCGGAAAGTTCGCGGTGCCGGGGACGGTGTTTGCTCCGGCCGGCCTGCTGGGCGGGTGAGCGACATGCAACTGCTGAACGGAATATATGATGCCGCTCTGCTGCTATATGCCCTGAGCCTGCTGTTTGTTTTCTCGGATTGCCTTCGGCGCAATCCGGGCGGAAAGCGGCTGGGCACAGGGCTTCTTGCTGTTGTGGGCCTGCTGCAGCTCGCGGGGCTGGCGATCCGCTTCTCGCAGGAGGGCGGCCTGCCGATCTTCACACCGTATGACTTCCTGTTCTGGTTCTCCTTCAGTATGGTGGTGATCTCACTTGCCGTTGCGTACACGCGGGGCGGCGAGTTTACGATTCTGCTGCTCAGCATGGCAGGGTTCAGCGTCTTTCTGCTGAACCGGGTATGGCTGACCGCAGAGGATCATGCCTTGCAGAGCTGGAGTGCGGTGCACGGCTGGCTGGCGATGCATGTGATTTTGGCCAATTTGAGCTTTGCCGCACTGACACTGGGGACCGTATTTGCGATAATGTATTTGTTTCTGCATACCAAGCTTAAGAATAAGAAGTGGGATGACCGTGTCCGCAGGCTCCCAAGCCTGGAGACAATGGACAAATATTCGTATACTGCTATCCTTGCCGGTGTGCCGCTGCTGCTGGCCTCGCTTATTCTGGCAGGCTTGTCGATTATTGCGGAAGGGCGGACGCCGCTGTTCCAGGATTTAAAGGTGCTGACTACGCTTATCGGCCTCGGAGTCTACATACTCTATATAGTACTGAAGGTTTCCGGCCGCAGAAGCGGCACTGCGATGGCACGCTGGGCGATCACCGGCTATGGCTTTATCATTCTTAATTTCCTGCTGAATTCATGGTCTGAGTTCCATGGCTGGGGCGGGTAGTAGGTCTGGTAAGCCAGGTGCTGGAGTGCAGAGGTGGCTAGTGTGCTGAAGTGC
>NZ_JUEI01000088.1:0-49140 GCF_000802655.2 Paenibacillus sp. IHB B 3415
CGGACCGTTGTTCCAATCGCTGTGCTCTCCAGATTTTTTTCATTCCCCTTAGCGGTGAAAATCCGGAGACCAAGGCGACCGCATTCGCTTTTCCACAATCAGTCCGTCCTCTCCGCTGTTTAAGCGGGAAGCGTGTCTGTAATTTTACAATGCCTTCGTCATAAACACACTGTAAGGATCCTCAATGTAATCCCCAAACGGGCTGCAGGCCTCGAATCCGAATCGTTCGTATAATTTTCGGGCCGCCTCGAAGCCTTCCGTCGATCCGGTTTCCAGACTCAGCCGCACATAGCCTTGCTGCACAGCTTCCTTAAGGATGTGGGCAAGCATTGCAGAGGCGACGCCTTTTCTGAGGTGCCTGGCAGAAGTCCGCATGGATTTGATTTCACCATGGTGGTCCCCAAGGTCTTTAAGCGCCCCGCAACCTAACAATTCGCCGTGTTCCCAGGCACTCCAGAAGGTGATTTCCGGTGACCGTAATTTGTCCAAATCCAGTGCATGTACACTCTCCGGCGGGGATTGCTCAAACATGCTCTGTAAATGCTCGCTGATCAATGCTATGATTTCAGTTCCAGTCAAATTATCGATTCTAATCTCCATGGTATTCACTCCTGAGTGTAAGATGACGATCCAGGGCCTTTCCACATTTGTTTTTTGTGCCAAAAACGCCATAATGAAATAACGATATTCATTAGTATATATAGATTTATTATTGTTGTAAATACAACATTATGGGACGGCAGGTGATCAAGTGAAAGAGATACTTCGTGAGGTTGGAATGATTGCGAGAGCACTGGATTCTATAAGTAATATAGAGTTCAAGGAATTAGACCTTACTAAGGGGCAATATTTATATCTCGTCCGCATCTATGAGAATCCGGGAATTATTCAGGAGAAGCTGTCCGAAATGATCAAGGTAGACCGGACAACTGCCGCACGTGCAGTGCAGAAGCTTGAAGTCCAAGGCTTCATTGAGAAGAAGGATGATGAAACAAACAAAAAAATAAACAGGCTGTTTACAACGGAAAAAGGTGAACAGGCTTACTCTTTTCTGAAGAGAGAAGGGGATCATACGGACAGGGTTGCCTTAGCCGGATTCTCCGGACAAGAATCAGAACTATTATTTCAGCTTCTGCAGAGAGTCCGGAAAAATATTGAGGTCGAATGGGAGTATGTGAAGAAGGGGAATAAAAGAGAGTACTAATTTGTCCGCCCGAGGGGAATTGTAGAGATGAGAACTCTCAAATTCTAATCAGGATGAGGACGGAATTCATGAAGCAAACTTCCAGTAAAACCGAAGAAGACAAGAAGCTTAAATGGTGGCAGCTTAGTTTATTGGGCATAGCAGGGACTATAGGAACCGGATACTTTTTGGGCTCGGGACTGGCCATCTCCATGGGCGGTCCTGCGGTGCTGCTGGCTTACATTTTAGCGGCTGGCGGAACCTATGTTGTATTTGATGCGCTGGCAAGGATGACGGCAGAACATCCGGAGCAGGGCTCCTTCCGGTCCTATGCCAAGAAAGCATTCGGCAGCTGGGCAGGATTCGGAAGCGGCTGGGTATATTGGTTCTCGGAGCTGCTGATTATGGGAAGCCAACTTACAGCGTTATCCATTTTTTCGCGTTTTTGGTTTCCGGCCGTACCGATGTGGGTTTTTGCTGCCGGGTTTGCCGCAGTGAGCCTGTTGATTGTGTTTTTCGGGAATAAGGGATTTGACCGGGTTGAAAATATACTGGCTGTCATCAAAGTGGCGGCGATTCTGATGTTTCTTGTGATTGCTGCTGCGCTTCTGGCTGGCTGGATCGGTGGGGGGAAGTTCACACCGAAGGTACCCCTTGGGTATAAGGCGTTGTTTCCGTCAGGGGGCATCGGATTTTGGTCTGCCTTTATTTTTGCTTTTTATGCTTACGGCGGCATTGAGGTGCTGGGGATTATGTCCTACAGGCTCAAGAAGCCTGAGGAGGCTCCAAAAGCGGGGAAAGTCATGCTGCTCGGACTGGCTGGGGTGTATGTCCTGTCGATCGGACTTGCGGTGATTATGGTGCCGTTAAGCGCTTTTAACCCGAAGGAAAGTCCTTTTGTTCTTGCACTCAGCAGCGATCATCTGGCCTTTGTGCCGCATTTGTTTAACGGGGTGCTGATCATTGCCGGATTCTCCACGATGACAGCCTCGCTGTATGCCATTACCTCGATGATGATCACTCTTGCGCAGGAAGGCGATGCACCAAAGTTATTCTCGAAGAAATGGAAGGATAAGTATCCGTTCTATGCACTATGTCTGATTGCTGCCGGTCTGATAGGCGCTATCATGATGTCATTGTGGCTGCCGGGAAAAGTATATGAATACATTACCACGGCTGCGGGCCTCATGATCCTGTATAACTGGTCCTTTATCTTGCTCTCAGCCGGCCGGCTGCTTAAGCCCAGTTTTCTCAGCGGAGTGAAACGCTGGACGGGCCTGGTGCTGATTGCGGCTGCTGTAGCAGGGACACTGTTTCATGCGCTCAGCCGTCCGGGCTTCTACATCAGCCTGCTGATTGTTTCACTGATTGCGCTGAGTGACTGGATTGTTCAACACTTTCGCGGCAAAAAAGGCGGTACCCATGAATCCCATTCTCTGGAGGGCGGTCCTGAGTTCCGGATCACAGGGATCAGGCTGCGCAAAAACAAGGTTTAATAAAAAACGGTAAAGGTGGATATAGGCCCGCCAAAAAAAGCCAAAAGAAGGAAAAGAAGGCCTGCGAAAGCTCGCGGGCCTTTTCTACATGGAGAGTGCAGTTACACTCTGGCGGTTTCAGGTCTTTTAGTTAGAAGAGGAGGTGGAATCAGCCACCCCTTCTTCTTATTCATGTGCAGAATTTTAACGCCTATGGCTGCTTTGGTAAGGTGGTATTTGGCAAATAAAGCTCCGATATCTTCGCGGATGGATTGTCCCATAGCCTGACTGCATGCTACAAGTCCTGTAGCAGTATCAGCAGCAAGCTTGGCAGCAATTTCAGGATCTGTGAATCGTGCCCCTACAGGAATATCCTCAAGCTTGGCATCCGGCCGGTTTGGCATTACCGGTGCAGAGGCAAGACCCTGCTCTGTAAGCAGCGTATCGCATTCACTGATTTCCAGTTCCGCCTGATCAATTAATGTTCCCAATATTTTTTTGAGATCGTTATCGCCAGCGTGATACATATAAGCTCTGTAACACGACAATGCGCCCTTGGCCATCATCGAGGCTTGCCAGACCGTGAAGATTTCTCCATAGTGCATCGGTTCTTCTTTGGGGTTACCGCCTAAAATTCCTGTCATAAATAAACTCCTTTATTGTTGGATTTAAACAAGAACTAGCATGCCCGTAAAGAACATGGATGTTGCAGCATTTTCACCTATACAATTCAATTTCAAAATATTGCTGCATAATCTAATATTTGCATACCTTGTTCTCTTCAATGAGCACCATCAATATCTCTCTGCAAGGTGTATAAATAATACCGTATGAACCACAATAAGAAGGATGTGATTACAAAGAAGGTGGTTCGCCATGAAAGGTTCAAAAGGAGCATTAATTGCACTAGCTTCCATCCCATTAATCATGACTCTTGGTAATTCCATGCTGTTGCCTATTCTGCCGCAGATCTCCAAAAAACTTGGTATCACTGCTTTTCAGGTCAGTATGATCATCACAGTGTATGGCCTGATTGCGATCTTGATGATTCCGGTTGCCGGTTACTTATCGGATCGTTATGGTCGAAAAATCGTTATCTTACCCAGTCTTATCCTTGCGGCCATAGGCGGAGCTATTTGTGTTGCCGCTGCCTGGTTCTTAACCGGAGTAACTGCTTACTGGGTCATCCTCGGAGGACGTTTAGTCCAGGGGATTGGAGCCGCAGGAGCCTTTCCAATCGTCCTTCCCTTCGTAGGCGATCTGTTTCAGGATGAAAAAGAAGTTAGTAAGGGATTGGGAATCATTGAGACCTCCAACACCTTTGGTAAAGTATTAAGTCCAATCCTTGGCGCTTATCTCGGGACATTGCTATGGTATGCACCCTTCATCGCGATTCCGATCTTGTGTCTGATTTCCTTTGCACTTGTTATGTTTCTGGTGAAGAAACCCAAGTCGGAGGAGAAGGCCGAAAAGAAAAGCATTGGGCAATTCTTAACCGGCATCAAAGAAATCCTGCATGAAAGGGGCCGCTGGCTGTATGCCATATTCGCGATAGGCGGAATCTGTATGTTCGCAACCTTCGGCGTGCTATTCTATTTATCGGAGACGCTGGAGTCGGAGTATAACCTGCATGGGGCCTCCAAGGGGTTTGTACTGGCCATTCCCCTTGCACTTCTGTGTCTGGCCTCCTACGGAAGCGGCAAAATCATCGGCAAAAATAAGCTGTTAATGAAATGGCTCGGTTTCGGAGGTATGGCGGTGCTTACAGCAGCCATGCTGATAACAGGCTTTAGCCAGAATATATATTTCATGGTAGGCTTCTTAAGTTTAAGCGGTGTTGGGATTGGTGTGGTTCTGCCCTGCATGGATGCGCTAATTACGGAGGGAATAGAAAAAGAGAACCGTGGAACGATCACTTCCTTATATAGCAGCATGAGGTTTATCGGGGTTGCGCTGGGCCCGCCGGTCGTGTCACTTCTAATGAACCGGGGGCATTGGGTCTTATTTGGTACTATGGCAGCCGTAGGGGCGGCTGGCGGACTGCTGTCCTTTTTCGCTGTTACGCCAAGCAAAGGGGAGGCTGGAGGCGAGAACAATCTGAAGCAAACCAGCATGAAGCATAAAAAAACAAATCCGATGCGCCAGCGTGTCCGTTAGGTCTGCAGTTCTGAAAGTGTCCTGTCAGAAGAAACACACCGCCAGGGAACTGGCGGTGTGTTTCATGCTGTAACGGGCTACAGGGATAAAGCTTTGTTCGCAGCAGCAACATCGTTGGAAAGTAGCTTAGGAAGATCATAAGCAGGATAGAGCCCGCGTTCCAGCATAAAGTAAAAGATTTTACCGTGGAGCAGGATAGCGGCATTCAGTTGTTTTTGCAAGGTCTCCCGAAGGCTCGGAGTCGCTGTTTCGGTAATTCCGATGGCATAACTGCGTACTGCGGTTTTGGCGAAGCCTAAGAGCAAACCGGCATAGAATGCAGTCATATCCTGATCCTTGGAGCTGTTTCGTGTACCTTGCGGAGCGAGCGGGAAATATTGCAGCAGCTCTTTTAAATTCTGTTCCACAGCACCAATGGTCTCTAAATACAAGGCGTGAAGCTGGGGATCTTTCACATCAGTGTGCACCATCTTAAATAGTGTGAGCTGGTTGGTCTGATAAGCTGTCAATTCATGCAGTTCAAGCGTTTCGTGCCAAGCCAGGTGAGAATACTGCGGCCGTGATTCATAAGTATACAATCAAAATCCCTCCTAACGGTATGCGTTAGCCTATGCAGGAATAAGGTGGGAAGTGATCGTTGAATCCAACAAAATGCAACCCTAAAGCTGCTTGCTACCTCTACTTTTTATTAAGTGCAATCCCTTTCTCCTGTACAAACTTCTCCAGCACCGTGAAGTCCTCGGTAACCCGCTTGAAGGGTAAAGCTCCCAGCACCTTATCCCGGTAGTCCTTATGGGCTGCAGCGGACAGGCGGGAATCGAGGATACTGAGCACACCCAGGTCCGTTTCACTGCGGATCAGACGCCCGGTGCCCTGTCTCAACCGGAGCAGCATGTCCGGCACGAATACGTCTTTCAGGGGGTTCTCAGCCAAAGAGGCCTTATATTCATAGACCGGATCGGCAGGAACCGGGAAAGGGAGCCGGACCACAATTAACTGCGATAAATCGGAGCCTGCGATATTTACGCCCTCCCAGAATACCCCCGTACTCAGCAGAACGCCTTTACTGGCCCGGAATTCAGCGATTACCCCGTCCTGGGACGAGCCTTCCCTCTGCACATGCAGCGCCCAATTAAGCTTCTCGGCGCTTAGCTTCTGATGAATGTACTTCATATCCTCTTTTGCCGAAAAAAGCACCAGTGTCCGCCCGTCCGTCAAATTGCAGAGTCTCAGCATCTCTTTGTACGCTGCTTCCAGATAGGCTTCCCGGTTGTTATGGTTATAGTAGGGAACGTTCTTGGCAATGTACATCAGGGTGTGGTTATCGTAATCAAACGGTGAAGCCTGGCGCTCCATATAATCTCCCCGGTATCCGAGAGACTCTGTCAGATAAGCGTATTGTTCCTCCAGCGTATCTCCGGTCTGGCACAGGGTTGCTGACGTTAAGATGACAGAGGTCTTCCCGTTAAACAAGCTGTGTTTCAGGAATTGGCTTATGCCTTTGGGACAGATACTGACCGTGCTCTCCCCCTGCGTATGGCTTGCCCAGATCAGATAGTTGTCCTCCGCTCCGGCGAGCACAGCAAAGAGGCCGATAAGTCCGTTTATGGCTTCAAAAGCATTGTCAATCTCCCGCTCACGCCGGGAAGTGAAGACGGACAGGCTGAGACTGAACTCTTTCAATACCTGAATTCCCCGCTGCAGCGGGACTCCTGTAATCTCCGATACTTTGATCCGGTCATTGTCCTGCTTGGCTGTGTGCAGCAGATCCGCCTCTACCTGTCTGAAAATATCCCCGGCGCATCTTTTTATAAATTTATACTGTGCCATTAGCTCCTTATCGGCGGATTGCCTGAAAAGAATCTGTAAGGCGTCCTCCAGTATGCGGCAGGTTCCCCGGAAGGTGAATTCGAGCGTTCTTGCATCTCTGACCTTTGCTTCGAGATTATGCGCTTCATCGATTACGATCATCGCCGGCCGTTCCGTAATTAAGCCCTTGGTTCCTTCCTTCTTCTTAATCAGGTCACGGATAAGCAGGTCCTGATTAACGATGATGAAATCCATGTCGCCTGGGCCGGCATTAATTTTCGCCCTCATCTCGTAGAACGAACAGGTGCTCCGGTAATGGCATTGCTCAAATTTGCAATCATTCACACAAACGCCGGACCATACCGCGTCGCTAACACCGCCCTCAATATCTGCCCGCTCATCGATCCCGTAATTCACAATACGTTCGGCAAGCGCAGACAGGGGGGAAGCAGCATCATCCGGCTTGAATAGTTCAGCTGCCCTATACCGGCAGGCATATTGCCCCATACCTTTCCCGACTACGGAGCGGACCGTAGTGAACCCGAGCCGGCTGCCGATGAACCGCAGATCTTTATGGATCTGTTCGGAGAGCTGGATGGAGGAGGTGGCAATAATGACCGGCTGCCGGGAGATCTGGTTAATGAGCAGGCCGGGGATAAGGTAGGCAAAAGACTTGCCGATGCCGACTCCGGCTTCAATCATCGCATTGCGGCTATGTACATAAGCATCCGCGATATCCAGAGACATATCCTGCTGGCCGAGCCTCTCTGTGAGTCCGATCCTGGGAAACCGGTCATACATCCGGAAGATGGCATTGACCAGAGCGGGTTCGATGTCCTTTTTCAGCTCCCGCTTCTGTAATTTATAGAGATCATTTAACCAGCTGATAACGACCGCCCCTTTTCTATAATCAATGATGTTCCTGTCCCGTATCTATTTGGGTGAGGTTGTTATTATCATAGATGAAGCGCTAACAGTCAAGGGTTAGAATGTAATAGATCCGTGGAATGCTCCAGTCTCTTTGCCAGACAGTCCTTGAAAACAAAAGGCGTGCCTGCTACTGTTACTGTTATAGAGCCGAGAAGGAAGGTTTAAAGATGACAGAACATACGCAAGTATTCAAAGCTACGGAGACACATGTGAAATTGACCGGCCGGACGCATTACAGCAATGATGTGCTGTGGCTGGCTCTCTCCGGCAGCGGTATAGAATTTTCATTCTATGGCACCAAAGCGGAGATTACCTTAAAAGCTGATAATATTGCCTTAACCGGTAATAATCTGGCCAGGATTGCCATCTGTGTAAACGGAGTACAGGTCATTGACGATCAGCTGGACACGCTGCTTAGAACGTATACGATATTTGAGAGCGAGACGGAGCAGGAGGTCAGGGTAAAGGTCACCAAGCTGTCTGAGGCGGCAATGTCAACGGCTGGGATTCAGGAGATTGCTGTCCATGCAGCGGATGGAATCAAACCGGGTCCGGCAAAAGTACATAAGATCGAATTCATCGGCGATTCCATTACCTGCGGCTACGGCGTGGATGATGAGGATGGGCTGCACTCCTTCTCCACAGCTACAGAAGATGTCACCAAAAGCTATGCCTACCTGACGGCCCGCCATCTTGATGCGGACTACAGTATGGTTTCGTATAGCGGCTATGGCATTATTACAGGATACACAGAAACCGATCAACGGCTGCTGACACATCTTCTTCCGGATTATTATGAACGGGTAGGCAAGTCCGAGGGTAAATTTGACGGCGTTCTGCTGCCCCAAGATATTCTTTGGGATTTCAACAGGTTTGTGCCAGATCTGATTGTCATCAATCTCGGAACGAATGATGATTCTTACACCAGAGACGATACCGGCAAGCAGACGGAATATGCCAGGGAGTATGCTGAATTCCTCAAAATGGTCAGACGCAATAACCCCCGTACACCCATTCTGTGTACGCTGGGCATCATGGGAGACAGATTGTACCCTTATGTCGAACAGGCAGTGAAGGGATATATTCAAGAAACAGGAGACAGCAATATTTCTGCCATGAAATTTGACGTCCAGGAGGCAGCGGATGGATACGCCTCCGACTCCCATCCTTCCCAAGCTACCCACGGCAAAGCGGCCCGGAAGCTGACGACTCATATCAGGGGGCTTATGGAGTGGTGATATAGAGAAGCTTGATTGAGCAGAATAATATCTGCTCTGAATATTGCCTAAAGGAAGAAAGCGGCCCGTCTCCGGACGATCGCTTTTTTGTTTTTCCTACACTGGTGAATACATAGAGAACAATGGGAAAGCTATAAGGGTAAAGGGAGTTTCGTTATTTGAAATTATGGGTATATAAGCTATATTTTCGAAATATAAACGTCAGCAAGCCACAAGTCGGAAAGTGAGGGTCCTCATGGATTTCCCAGTCAACATCCTTCTCGTAGACGATCACCCCGAAAACTTGCTTGCCATTGAGGCTATTCTAAGCGGAGAACCATATCATCTGTTTCGGGCATATTCCGGGGTAGAGGCTTTGCGCTGTTTATTGGAAGAAGAATTTGCCGTCATCGTCATGGATGTGCAAATGCCGGGACTGGACGGGCTGGAGACGGCACGCCTCATCCGGACCCGGGAGAAAAACAATTACGTGCCTATCATCTTTATGACAGCGACCAGTAATACAATGGAGGATATCTTCGCAGGCTATTCGGTCGGCGCTATGGATTATATGACGAAGCCCTTCGTCCCGCAGCTGTTCAAATCCAAAATCGAGGGGTATGTCAGCATGTATGAAGCTAACAAAACCCTGCAGATCCAAAGCGACATGCTCAAGAAACAAGCGAAGCAGATGGAGAAAACGAATCAGGAGCTCAGAGAGGCAAAGGAAGCGGCGGAAATCGCATCCCGTGTGAAATCGGAATTTCTGGCCATGATGAGCCATGAGATCCGGACTCCGCTGAATGGGATCATAGGCATGTCTGATCTGCTGCTCACCTCCGATTTGCCGGAAGAATACGCTGAGATGGCAGGAATTATCCACACGAGCAGCAATGCACTGCTTTCGGTCATCAATCCTATTCTCGATTATTCCAAAATTGAATCCGGAAAGATGGAAGTGGAAGAGGCGCCGTTCTCTCTTCAGGACTGCCTGGCTGAAACGATAGATTTGTTCACAGCCAAAACCAGGGAACGGAATCTGGAGATGGCTGTGACCGTAGATCCTTCGGTTCCGCCTTATATAATGGGAGATATGACCCGCCTCCGTCAGGTATTGAATAATTTGGTGGGCAATGCAGTGAAATTCACCCATGAAGGCAGTATTTACATAATGGTTAACAAGCTGTCCGAAGAGGCGAATACGCTTACGCTTGAATTTACAATTAAAGATACGGGGATCGGAATTCCCCCGGATAAGATAAACGAACTGTTCCAGCCCTTCTCCCAGCTGGATGCCTCTACAACACGCAGGTTCGGAGGCACAGGACTTGGATTATCGATCAGCAAATCTTTAGTTGAATTAATGGGCGGCAGCATCCGGGTAGAACCGTCGAATGAACCTGGGGCCACCTTTGTTTTTACCATTACAGTCAAGACAATTCCAAGTAAATAATGCATAAGGGGCAGGGTTGATACTATGAGCGATCAAAACCAAAGCAAAGAGATAAGCGGGGATCAGATTGACGCCGGCGAATTGCTCAACGCCTTAATGGCGATGAAGAAAGGAAACTTCTCCCACAGAATGCCCTATGACCGCACGGGAGTAGCCGGTAAGGTAGCGGATACCTTCAACGAGATCATGGATATTCAGGAGAGTCTGGTGAATGAAGTCCAGACAGTAGCCAGAGTGGTCGGTAAAGAAGGTAATCTGTCGCGCAGATTCGTGCAGAAGAATCTGGGCGGCTCCTGGGAGACCATTACCGATTCGCTGAACGGGATGGTTATTGACTTAATTCAACCGACCAGCGAGATGGTCCGGGTGATTAACGCCGTAGCCAAAGGCGATCTGTCCCAGAAGGTGGAGCTGGAGATCGAAGGACGGCCGCTCACTGGTGAATTCCAGCGGACGGCAAGCAATATTAACATGATGGTGAATCAGCTCAGCACGTTTGCCTCCGAGGTTACCCGGGTGGCACGCGAGGTCGGCACGGAAGGCATTCTGGGCGGGCAGGCAGATGTCAAAGGGGTATCGGGAACCTGGAAAGACTTAACCGACAGCGTGAATTACATGGCGACTAACCTCACGGATCAAGTGCGTAATATCGCGGCGGTAACGACTGCTGTGGCGAACGGTGATCTGTCAAAGCAAATTACAGTAAATGCACGGGGAGAAATCCTTGAGCTCAAAAATACGATCAACACCATGGTGGATCAGCTCTCCATGTTCTCTTCAGAGGTTACACGTGTAGCGCGTGAGGTTGGCACGGAGGGTAAGCTTGGCGGGCAGGCAGACGTGAAGGACGTGTCCGGTACGTGGCGGGATCTAACCGAAAGCGTAAACTACATGGCCTCGAACCTGACCAATCAGGTGCGTAACATCGCGGTTGTGACCACTGCGGTGGCAAACGGCGATCTGTCGAAGAAGATTACTGCCGATGTCCAGGGCGAAATTCTGGAGCTCAAGAACACCATCAACACGATGGTGGATCAACTGTCGACCTTCGCCTCCGAGGTTACCCGGATGGCGCGAGAGGTAGGTACGGAAGGGATCCTTGGCGGACAGGCAGATGTCAAAGGCGTATCCGGCACCTGGCGGGATTTGACGGAAAGCGTAAATTACATGGCCTCGAACTTAACCAATCAGGTGCGTAACATTGCCGAAGTAACAACCGCTGTCGCTAAGGGCGACTTATCCAAGACGATAACTGTCGATGCGAAAGGCGAGATTCTCCAGTTGAAGAGCACCATCAATATTATGGTGGATCAGCTCAGCAACTTCGCCTCCGAGGTGACGCGGGTGGCGCGGGAGGTCTCCACGGAAGGAATCCTCGGCGGTCAGGCGGATGTGAAGGGCGTATCCGGCACCTGGAAGGATTTAACGGACAGCGTTAACTTTATGGCGGGTACCCTGACCGATCAGGTGCGTAATATCGCTGAAGTGACGACGGCGGTTGCCAAGGGTGACCTGTCCAAGCAGATCACGGTAAATGCGACCGGAGAAATCCTTGAGCTCAAGAACACCATTAACACCATGGTGGAGCAGCTCTCTACCTTCGCTTCCGAGGTTACCCGTGTGGCGCGTGAGGTGGGTACCGAGGGCATGCTGGGCGGACAAGCCCAGGTTAAAGGCGTTGCCGGGACCTGGCGGGATTTGACCGAGAGTGTAAACTATATGGCCTCGAACTTGACCAATCAGGTGCGTAACATTGCTGTTGTAACGACGGCAGTAGCGAACGGAGATCTGTCCAAGAAAATCACTGCCGATGTACAGGGCGAAATCCTGGAGCTCAAAAATACCATCAATACGATGGTGGACCAGCTCTCGATGTTCTCCTCCGAGGTGACGCGTGTAGCCCGCGAGGTAGGTACAGACGGCAAACTGGGCGGACAGGCGCAGGTGAAGGGCGTCGGCGGCACCTGGAAAGACTTGACCGAAGGCGTTAATAATATGGCCCGGAATCTGACGGATCAGGTGCGGAATATTGCAGACGTTACGACAGCGGTAGCCAAAGGGGATCTGTCCAAGAAGATTACCGTAGATGTCAAAGGTGAAATTCTTGAGCTGAAGAATACAATCAACACCATGGTGGACCAGCTCTCGATCTTCGCCTCCGAGGTTACGCGTGTAGCGCGCGAGGTCGGTACGGACGGCAAACTCGGGGCGCAGGCGGAAGTTAAGGATGTTTCCGGCACCTGGAAAGATCTGACCGATACGGTCAACTACATGGCCAGCAATCTGACCATTCAGATGCGCAACATTGCCGGCGTTACGACAGCGGTAGCGAACGGCGATCTGTCCAAGAAGATTACGGTAGACGTTAAAGGCGAACTGCTTGAGCTGAAAAACACGATTAATACGATGGTGGACCAGCTGAATTCGTTCGCTTCCGAGGTTACGCGTGTGGCGCGCGAGGTCGGTACAGACGGTAAGCTGGGCGGACAAGCCCAGGTGCGCGGCGTCGGGGGGATCTGGAAGGATCTGACCGACAACGTTAACATTATGGCGACCAATCTGACGGATCAGGTGCGCGGGATCGCCAAGGTTGTGACTGCCGTTGCGAACGGTAATCTGAAGCAGAAGCTGACCGTGGAAGCCAAAGGTGAAATTGCCGAGCTGACTGATACCATCAATAATATGATCGAGACACTGGCGACCTTCGCCGACCAGGTGACCACGGTGGCGCGGGAGGTAGGCGCCGAAGGGAAGCTGGGCGGACAAGCCAGTGTGCCTGGAGCAGCAGGAACGTGGCGTGACCTGACTGACAACGTTAACTACATGGCGAGTACGCTTACCACGCAGGTGCGGGCCATTACGAATGTTGCCACGGCGGTAACGAATGGTGATCTGTCACGGGCCATCGACGTATCCGCCTCCGGAGAAGTCGCGACACTCAAAGACAATATTAACGAAATGATCCGGAACCTGAAGGAGACGACCCGTATCAATACAGAGCAGGATTGGCTCAAAACCAACCTGGCCAAATTCTCACGGATGCTGCAAGGGCAAAGAGATCTGTATGCGGTGAGCCGTATGATCCTGTCCGAGCTGGCTCCGCTTGTATCTATGCAGCATGGGGTCTTCTACATCAATGAACCTTCTAACGGTGAAGCTGTTCTGAAGCTGTTCGCCAGCTATGCTTACCAGAGCCGCAAGCATCTGGCGAATGAATTCCGGGCCGGGCAAGGGCTGGTCGGCCAGTGTCTGATTGAGAAGCAGCGCATTCTGCTTACCAACGTGCCGGGCGACTATGTTGTAATTTCGTCCGCATTGGGAGAAGCTACCCCGCTTAATATTATTTTGCTGCCGATTATTTTCGAAGATCAGGTGCTGGCGATACTGGAGCTGGCCACCTTCCGCCCTTACAGTGATATCGACATCGCCTTCCTGGATCAGCTTACAGAATCCATCGGCATTGTGATCAACACCATGCAGGCGAACCAGCGTACGGAGGAATTGCTGATCCAATCACAGTCGCTCACCGAGGAGCTCCAGAAGCAGCAGATGGAGCTGCGGAGTACGAATGACGAGCTTGAGGATAAAGCAAAGCTGCTGGTGCTGCAGAAGGCGGAAGTGGAGAGCAAGAATCATGAGGTAGAGGTAGCCAAGCGTTATCTGGAGGAGAAAGCGGAACAGCTTGCCCTCACGTCCAAGTACAAATCCGAGTTTCTGGCCAACATGTCGCATGAGCTGCGTACTCCGCTGAATTCCCTGCTGCTCCTGGCAGAACAGCTGGCCGAGAACCCGGATGAGAATCTTCATGAGATTCAGGTGAAGTTCGCGAAGACCATTCAGGACTCCGGACTTGAATTGCTTAACCTTATCAACGATATTCTGGATCTGTCCAAAATCGAATCGGGCACGATTACGCCGGATTACAGCGAGGTTTCTCTGGCAGAGCTGACAGACGGGCTGGACCGTACCTTCCGCCATATGGTGGATGCCAAGAAGCTGGACTACCGGATCATCATTGATTCCGGCGTGCCGGCCAGAATAGCAACGGATTTCAAGCGGATTCAGCAAATTCTGAAGAACCTGCTGTCCAACGCCTTTAAGTTCACGGAGCAAGGGCAGATCATGCTGCAGATCCGGAAAGCAGGCGAGGGCTGGCATCCGGAGAATGAATCGCTGACGCGGGCCAAAACGGTGATCTGCTTCTCAGTAAGCGACACGGGAATCGGTATCCCGCCTGAAAAACAGCAGATTATCTTCGAAGCCTTCCAGCAGGCGGATGGCAGCACGAACCGGGAATACGGCGGGACAGGCCTGGGTCTTGCCATATCCCGCGAGATCGCCGAGATGTTAGGCGGAGAAATCACCCTGTACAGTGAAGCGGGCAAAGGGAGCGTCTTTAATCTGTACCTGCCTACTGAAGCGGAATTCACCGAACCGGAGATCCCCAAGGCACATGTTCCGGAGGTGATCGATATCACCCCATCCAAACGCAGAAGTACTCTGGCTAAGCTGGCAGATGACACGTTCCTTGATGACCGGGATCAGATCGAGCCGGGAGACCGTGTCTTCCTGATTATTGAGGATGACCAGAAGTTCAATGAAATTATGCTTGATCTGCTCCATAAAAAAGGAATCAAAGCCGTGATTACATCCAGCGGCTATGATGTGCTGGAGCTTGTTCATAAGTACCAGCCGATTGCTATAACACTCGATCTGCATCTTGGCGGAGACGCCGACGGCTGGCTGGTACTCGAGCAGCTGAAGAACGATATTGAGGTGCGGCATATTCCGGTTTGTGTGATGACGGTCGATGAGGATGAGGTACTGCTGTTACAGCGGGGCGCTCATGATTACTTCCGCAAACCGGTGACCAATGAAGAGCTGGAGAACGCGCTCGACCGTCTGAACCAGTTTGCGGATAAGAAGACCAGAAATCTGCTGGTGGCGGTCCAGAATGAGGAAGAGCGCAAGCAAATCATTGAGCTGTTAAGCAACCCTGATATCAGTCTCACGGCAGTGGACACGGCACGCAAAGCGTTGAACCAGATGAATACCAAAGAATTCGATTGTGTGGTACTGGACAGCGGCCTGCCGGAGATGAATCTCATCCGGTTTATCCGGGATATGTACAAGAACGCGAAGAACAAAAAGGTTCCCGTCCTGGTTCACATGAGCAAGAAGCTGACACCGGCGGAAGAAAGCGAGTGGGATGAGCTGGTCAAAATGGCGGTGCTCAAAGAGGTGAAATCGAATCTCCAGCTGATCGATGAAACGACCCTCTTCCTGCACCGCAAGGCGGAGAACCTGCCGTCCGGTTCAAAGGATAAGCTGGTTAAGCTGCATCACTCGGATGAAATGATTGAGTCTAAAAAAGTACTTGTAGTGGATGATGATATCCGGAACATCTTCGCACTCACTTCCATTCTGGAACGTCATCAGATGAAGGTCATCCCTGCGGAGAACGGGCAGGATGCCATCACTCTTCTGGAACAGACACCGGACATCGAAATTGTCCTGATGGATATCATGATGCCGGGGATGGACGGCTATGAAACGACCCGTGCCATCCGGCTCAAGCCGGAATTCAAGGACCTCCCCATTCTTGCGCTGACGGCGAAAGCGATGAAGGGAGACCGGGAGCTGTGCCTCGAAGCAGGCTGCTCAGATTACATTACCAAACCGGTCAACAGTGCACAGCTGTTATCTATGATGCGTACATGGCTGGATAACGATAACTAAGACTTATAAAAACAGGAGCCGACCCCAAAGCCGTGAAAAGGCTGCTTGGGTCAGGCTCCTGTTTTATTTAGGCGGATATCCCAGTCAAAGGCACTCTTACCCAGTCTGAGCCTGATATTTTAAAATTGAAATAAATATGGATTTGCTCTATTTTTAAGCAGGAAAATATAAACATATATTGAATACATCATGCAAAGAGGGAGGATGGAAATGGGATACAGTGAAAATCAGTTGCGCTCGTCATTAACACCGGCAGTTCCAATGATTCTGAACACTCATTATCACTCTGTAATCATGAAAAACCCCCAATTCGCCTGGTTCATAGAGACGCATAAGGAATTGTTAGATGCAACCTTCACTATGACCTTAATGTCTATAATAGAAGCATTGTTCCTGGGGCCTTCTGATTATGAGAAGTACCTGCACACACAGGAGCAAGAGGGGTTTGCGCAAGGGGCTTTTACTGCAGAGATATTCGGCGACCATTTTGATATCCTGCTTGAAATGAGCAAAGATTTGAACTTAACCGCCCAGAATATAATGTTCAGGAGCATTGAAGCACTTGTGGATGATTCGGCGAACCGGCTGTTTTTCTATAATAGGCTGATGGAATCCAACTGGACCCGGTTTACCGGCTTCGCTCAAGGTTATTTGTCTAATAAAAACCAGCAGATCGACAATCTGCATGAACAAAAAATCGCGGTTATGGGACAGATGGCCGCAGGCATGGCACATGAAATCCGTAATCCGCTGGCTTCAATCAAAGGCTTCGCCCAGCTTGTGAATAATAGGCTTAATGAGCCTGAGATCAAAGCTAATGAACTTCGTGCTTATATGGATATTACAATTAAAGAGATCGATACGCTGAACGGCTTAGTTACGGACTTCCTGATGCTGTCGCGGAAAGGGGATCATGCGAAGAATAGCGGCGTAGTGTTTAATGTAATCGAGGTTATACATAGAGTGAACAACATTGTGAATCAGCTCATACTTAGCGGCGATATTATTCTGGCAGTGGATTATTCTGATGAAACTATTCTGACTTTCGGAAATGCCTCACAGCTGGAGCAGGTCTTCCTGAATATTTTGAAGAATAGCATTGATTCCTTCACCGCATGCCAAGGCAGGATAGATATTACAGTGACCACGGCGGATGAGACCCATGAAATCATGCTGATCTTCAAAGACAATGGCGAAGGGATACCGCCGGATAAATTAAAACGGATCTTCGATCCGTTCTATACCACCAAGCAAAAAGGGACAGGCATCGGCTTGTCCATCTGTAAACAATTAATCGAAATGTACGGCGGCCAGATTAGGGTAGATTCGGAACTTCAGGCAGGAACCAGCGTGAGGGTAACTTTGCCGTGGGTGTGCGAATCCAATGAGCGTGTGGAGGGTGGTCTGTTGAATGCCCAGTAGGGAGCTTTGGTGTGTTGGTGTACACTAGAAGGATAGAGCAATTATCGAACTGAGCTGCGGGGTGAGTGGAATGGAGAAGCTGATAGAACGGATCAAGGGTGAGTTATTGGCAAAAGCAACGATAGAGAGTATTGATCCACTGGAACCCGTGAAGGTCCGCAGCGTGCCGAAGCCCTGGAAGGTGCTGGGAACCGGGAATTACGCTGCCGTATTCTATCATCCGGAAGCTCCCGGTTATGCAGTGAAGGTGTACGCCCCGGGCAGGCCGGGCCTTACGGAAGAAGCAGAGGTGTACCGCCGCCTCGGCCGTCATCCGGCATTCTCCGAATGCTATTACAGCGGACCGGACTTTCTGATCCTGAAACGGCTGCAAGGAGTTACCTTCTATGACTCGATGAAAAGGGGAATTCTCATCACCGCGCAGGCCATAGAAGATATTGACAGCGCGCTGGGTTATGCCCGTTCCCGCGGACTCCACCCGCATGATGTCCACGCCAAGAATGTGATGGTTCAGGACGGCCGCGGCCTGATCGTAGATATATCCGATTTCCTGAAGGATGAGGACTGCAGCATGTGGGAGGATTTCAAGAAGGCGTATTATCACCTGTACCGGCCTGTTGCCTCCCGCTGGATGTTTCCGGTTCCCCGGCCCATTCTGGAGATCGTCCGCAAGGGCTACCGCTTGTGGCGGCGGTTGAAGGAATAATCGATAAAGTGGCAGTCCAGGGCGTTAGTTTCGCCACCGGGGCTGCCACTTGTTCGCTTATCGGAGAATGGAATAATAAGCGACCGATTCGTCGATTAAGCGGGATAACGTCAACTCACGGAAGCGGCTGTTTACCGGGTATGGAGTAAAGGCGGCGTGAGGGTTTCCCTGATGCGCATATCCTCCGTGCCCCGCGGTAACAGGAACCCTGACCTGAAGAATGCCGGATAAGGCGGATTGCAGCAATCCAAGCTGACCTGTTGCCCACTCCTGTTCCTTGCGGCGCAAGGTTACCACTATCTCCTCCACTGTTGAATGGTGAATACATCTCAGAGGAGCCCCCCATCTCGTCAAATCAAAGGATTGTCCACTTCGTGTAATCTCGCATGCCCCGTAATGAATTTGTTCTCCCCAAGTGAGCCGCAGCAGCAGATATAATGAACCGGCCCGGACCGGACTGTCGGAGAACGAAGGAGTGGTATCAAATGCAAAGAGTTCAATCTGCGATAGCTTGTTACTATTCATGGATGCTGCCCTCCTCGTACCACAGCACACCAAAGCTAGTAAACTCCAGGTTTACCGGATCCAGCATATGCGGATGAATGCCCAAATAATAGGTTTTCGATGTCTGTATCTCTGCCACTCTTCAAGACTCCCCCCAGTTGCTCACAGGAACTCAGCATAGGTGTTAATGGGAATCATACACGCAGTTCTTTTCCATGTAAAAAGCGCAACCGGCGTTAAAAGTCAGCCATAGCACATATCCGGGCAGAAAGTGAAAATAATCCTGCTTATTCTTGGTGTCAGCATGGTTTTTCTTCCGTATACGTAAGTTTGTTGCCTTCTTAACGGGATCTTAACTGATGGCAGAATAGTCTTATAAGTTCTTAATCCCGGGGCGGGAGGCCCGAGATCGTCTTGAACACCTTGCCGAAATGCTTGAGGCTCTCGAAGCGGACAATGTCTATATTCTCCTAATCGGGTGACTTGAAAATTAAGGTTTGATATAGCCGGGTCCATTTACAATGGTAGGGATAGTTACAGCTAATTGAAAATGGACAGGAGCGCGGCCAATGCAATATACCAACCCCGTAATACCCGGATTTCATCCCGATCCCAGCATCTGCCGGGCAGGTGACGATTATTATCTGGTGACCAGCACATTTGAATATTATCCGGGAGTGCCCATTTTTCACAGCAGGGATCTTGTTCATTGGCGTCAGATTGGACACTGCCTTACAACGGCCGGACAGCTGCCTCTGGAGAATGCAGGGAGCTCCGGCGGAATATATGCCCCGACGCTCCGCTATCATAACGGCTGGTTCTATATGGTGACTACCAACGTTAGCGGAATGGGCAATTTCTTCGTCAAGACACAGAACCCGGAAGGTCCCTGGTCACAGCCGTACCCGGTTGCGCAGAGCGGCATCGATCCCTCCCTGTTATTCGATGAGGACGGATGCGTCTACTTTCAGTCCGCCCGGGAGGGTGAGCAGGGGAACGGTATTTACCAGTGTGAGATTGATATCGAAACCGGGTGTATGCTGACAGAGAGCGTGCTGATCTGGAAGGGGACCGGCGGCGCTCATCCCGAGGCTCCGCATATCTACCGGATTAACGGCTGGTACTATTTGATGATCGCCGAGGGCGGGACAGAATACGGGCATATGGAGACTATCGCGAGAAGCCGCCAGCCTTACGGGCCTTATGAAGCTTGTCCACTTAATCCGATTCTGTCCAACCGCAGTATGCACAGCAGCATACACGCTACGGGTCATGCGGACCTGATTGAAGCGCAGGATGGCAGCTGGTGGGCGGTTTGCCTGGGGATCAGACCGGTCTCTTATCCGATGGGGCATCATTTGGGCCGGGAAACCTTTCTGGCTCCGGTGACCTGGACGGCTGAAGGCTGGCCGGTTGTAGGGAATGGCAGCCATATCGAAGCCGTCATGAATTCGCCGGAGCTGCCGGAGGTCCGGTGGCCGGAGAAGCCTGTGCGGGACCACTTTGACGGCACCCGTCTTGGCTTGGACTGGACGTTTTTGCGCAATCCGGCAGAGGGAAGCTGGTCGCTGCAGGAACGGCCGGGGCATCTGGTGCTGCATGGCCACGAGGCCACGCTGGATGAAGCGGCTGCGCCTGCTTTTGTAGGCCGCCGCCTCAGTCACTTCACGGCCAATATAGCAGCAGCGCTGGACTATGAGCCGCTTCATGAAGGAGAAGAAGCCGGGCTTACGGTGTATAAGAATGAGAGGCATCATTATGAGCTGGTCCTCCGCACTGCGAACGGCCGGAGAGTCGCCGTGTTCCGGCGGACGGTCGGTTCGCTTCGGGTGGAGCATGTAGAGGAATGTCCGGCCGGGCCGGTTATTCTGAGGATTAAGGCGCTGCCCGGCAGCATAGAAGCCTCGGTTCAAAGCCCGGAGTCCGGGGTGACAGAACTGGGCAGCGGAGAGACACATCATCTCAGCACAGAAATCTCCGGGGGATTCACAGGCGTATTCGTTGCGATGTATGCAACGTCAGGGTCTGGGCTGGCCGCTCCGGCAGCGTATGACTGGTTCGATTATGAGCCGTTGGATCAGCCCGCGGTATAGAGTATGGGGCAGCGGTTCATGCAGATTTGCTGTATGGCCCGCTGCAACTGCTGCCTGGCGGCAGGATCCCCCGTTCCCGCTCGGGTTTAAACTATAACTGATTGAGCTTGCTTTCAGGCTCTTCACCATTTCCTACACGTTTTATATTACTTATGAAGAAATCATATCTTTTTTTATGAAATTTTCGCCCATCAGGCATTCCTGCTGTATGGGGAGTAAGGATCACATTACCCAGATTCCGGAGCTCACTGTCAATGGGAAGCGGTTCAGATTCAAACACATCCAGGCATGCGCCTGAAATATCCCCGTTTTTTAATGCATCAATCAAGTCCCTTTCGCCAACAATCCCGCCCCGGGCTGTATTGATAAAAAGACTGGTATTCTTCATTTTGCTCAATGCCGCTTTGTTGATCAGCTGTTTGGTTTGCGGAGTCAAGGGTACATGTACACTGACTATGTCCGATGTGCTTAGAAGAGTATCGAAATCTGTCATTTTCACAAAACCGTCAGATTGAGGAGCAGCATGTCTCGCATAAGCCAGCACATTCATATCAAAAGCCCTGCAAAACGCAGCTACTTTTTTGCCGATAGCGCCCAAACCGATAATCCCAATCGTTTTGCCGTTTAATTCACTCCCTGCATAGTCCAATTGATGTTCATCCATCTTGTTTTTCATGAAATGATCAAGAAACGGTATGTTTTTATAATAAGACAATATCAGTGCCATTACGTGCTCGGCCACTGCCTGTGCATTCACTCCTGCAGCATTGGCCACCCAAATACCGAGCTGTGTACAGGCAGGGATATCTACATTATCAAATCCTGCACCCGTCTGTACCAATTTTAATTTTTTTGCGTTAGCAAGCAGGCTGTGATCCACTTTAATATGTTCAGGGATGAGCACTTGGCAATCTTCAATATGATGCAGCATTTCTTCTCCGGGCGGTACAACCACAACGTTCCAGTCTTGCGGAAAATACCTTACAATATTTGATTGTGCGGTCTCGTTAAAATAGCCAACGATGAGAATCTTCATTACTAAACCACCTTTCATATTTTTAAACATACTGAATAATTTTGTAAAACACAAATACTACTGCTGATTGCGGTAAGCCTTCGGGGACCTGCCGTACGTTTTTTTGAAGAGGCGGGTGAAGTAGTTGCTGTCATTAAATCCGCAGCTATAGGAGATTTCGGTAATGGGGTGTCTGGTTTGCCTGAGCAGAGAGCAGGCCTGTTCCAGCCGGAGGCGCTGAATATAAGCAATCGGTGTAGTCTGATAATACGCCTGGAAGATCCGGTTCAAATGCCGGACAGAGATATCTGATTTGGCGGCAATGGTATCAAGGGTAACCGGTTCACGATAGTGATCCTCGATATAGGAGATCGCACTGGCGAGGTGCATCAGGCTGTTGTCCACGCCCTTCTCCTGAGTGTCATAATGTCTGGACAGATAGACGACAAGCTCCATGAATCTGGAGGCGAGCATGGTCTGATAGCCGTGGTGCTTCTGCTCATATTCGGTAATCATGCCGGCCACAAGCGATGAGACAACCTCCAGGCTGACGATGGGGAGGTTCATTTTGCTTTTATAGGCGTTAATGCTGCGGTAAAAGGGTTCTAAGACAAACAGCGCCTGATAGCCGTTCAGCGTTCTTAAGTCCGGTCCGGCCAGCTTGAGCATGTCGGCTTTGTACATAATGTTGCAAATTTTGAAATCATGGGGGTCCTTATAGGCATGCGGGGTGCCCCCGTTAATAACGAATACATTGCCTTTCTTGATAAAAGCCTCTTCCTCATTGACGATATGTGCAGCATGTCCGTTCAGTACAATGACAAGCTCGGAGAAGTCGGCGTGCTGATGGAGGGAAGTATCTTCTTCGTGCCCGCCGTATTGAATAAAGAACGGGAAATGCTCATCGGTCGTAAACCAGTTCAAATATACATTGCTCATAAAGCCCCCGCCTCTGAAATACGTGTTTGTCTATATAATGCTAGTCTGCGACTTGAAAATCAAGGTTATCCGCCAACATCGGCGCTAAAATGAGACTGTAAACGCATTCAACAAAAGGGGATGAGAGAGATGAGAGCAATACTTTCAAGAAAACTAGGCACAGCGCTTCTGGCAGGCTCGCTGCTTATTTCGGCAGGCTGCAGCAGCAATGCAGGCAATAACGCCGGGAATACTTCAAACGGGAACACCAGCGGAAATGATACTGATCCGGTCACCTTTACCTTTTTTGGTGCCGATGCCAATCCGAACTGGAACAAGATGCAGGATGATGTCGGCAAAGAGATTACCGCCAAGACAGGGGTTACCCTGAATGCGGAATTTGATGTCGGCAGCGGCGGCGGTCAGGACAAAATTTCCATGATGGCCGCCAGCGGGGATTATCCCGAACTCATCTATGCCAAAGGCGAGCTCGGCAAGCTGGTGGATGCGGAAGCCTTCCTTGATCTGACCGATCTGATCGATAAATATGCGCCGAATATTAAAAAGGTCATGGGCGATAACGTGAACCGGATGAAATACAGCAAGGATAATCAGGCGATCTATTCGATTCCGACGAATGTGGGCGTTGATCAGCAGGTGTTTGATGCGACCAACGGCTTCCAGATTCAGCACCGCGTATTGAAGGAGCTTGGGTATCCGGAAGTCAGAACGGTGCAGGATTATGAGAATGTGCTTAAGGAATATGCGGCCAAGCATCCGACCACGGACGGGCATCCGACGATCCCGATGACAGTGAATGCTGACGGCTGGAAGGTTATGATTACGGTCACTAATCAGGGGGACATCACTACAGGCGGAACCAATGACGGCGAATATTATGTGAATCCGGAAACGTACGAGACGATGCTGCATTATAAGAAACCGGAGGAGAAGGAGTACTTCCGCTGGCTGAACCATATGTATAATGAAGGGCTGCTCGATAAGGACTCTTTTGTCCAAAAGGATGATCAATACAAGGCCAAAATCGCCAGCGGCCGGGTTCTGGGTCTCACCTCTGTGGAATGGGAATATCAGGATGCGGAGAATGTCCTCAAAACCGCCGGTAAAGACGAGTATACGTACGCGCACTTCCCGGTGACGCTGGGTGAGGAGTATAAGGATCATGCGATGCAGTCGGTCGGAGTGGACGGCTATGGCATCAGCATCACTACTGCCTGCAAGGATCCGGTCCGCGCGATCAAATTCCTGGACTGGCTGTCCTCGGAAGAAGGCCAGGTGCTGAGAAACTGGGGCATTGAAGGCAAACAATACAATACGGACAATGGACAACGTGTCATACCTGCTGACATTCTCGGCCAAAAGGTTAACGATGCCGCGAACTTTACCAGGAACACGGGGGTCGGCTTATACTCCATCTTTGGTGTCCGCTACGGTGACGGTGTGAAGGATTCCACGGATAACTACTATACCACGAACTTCCCGGAACAGATTCTGGCCGAATATTCGGATGCGGAGAAGGAAAGCCTGGCCGCGTATAAAGCGGCAACCTGGAAGGATCTCTTCCCTGCGGAGGATGAATTCCCGGTCAAAGAGTGGGGCGCGCTGTACAACATGCCGGTACCAACCGATGGGGGCTACCAGGTCATCTATCAAAAAACACAGGATATCGTCCACAAACGCATACCGGAAGCCATCCTCGCCAGCACAGCCGAGTTCGATACAATCTACGATGATTTCATTGCAGAGCTGAACAAAGCCGGTGCTGAGAAGATGGAGAAGGAATATACGGAGCTGGTAAAAGCGAGAGTGGAGCTGTTTACCGGGAAGGATGTTGAGTAGGAGCATATGAAGAAACAGCGGCAATCCGGGACGGGGAAATAAGGTCCCGGATTGCCGCTGTTTGATTTAGCTGCCGCGCTCAATTTCTATGGCTGCGATTTATCGTTTAGAAATTTATCCGGGACGGGGAAATAAGGTCCCGGATTGCCGCTGTTTGATTTAGCTGCCGCGCTCAATTTCTATGGCTGCGATTTATCGTTTAGAAATTTGACAACCTCTTCATAGGCGATTTGCGCAGGCTCCGTCTGTAGTTGGTAGATATAATCATGAGGCAATTTATTTCCGCTGCCTGTCCAATAAACACTTGTAACGTCAACACCCTTAGCTCTGAGAACGGCGTCCATTTCGTAGGTTTGAGGTTCCAGAGGATCAGCATCACCTGCGGTTATAAATGTTGCCGGATATTCGGAGGTGATATTTTTTACAGTTGAAAGCTCGTCTAATCTGGAGTAGTTTTCGTAATCTTTCTGTCCAGTGTAACTCCAGGCATATTTTCTAAACCCGGGGAAGTTATCCCGTGCTACAGTATCAAAGTCATATACACCATTCAATAACAGTAAGCCTTTCACGTTTGCAGCCGGTATATCCAAATTTACCCCGACTTGCTGTTCAAGAGTGGGATTAGTAATCATCGCTCCCAGCTGACTTGATATTTGCGCACCCGCTGAGTTACCGCCGATGAAGAGCTTTGCAGGATCTGCATTGTATTCCTCAGCATGAGTCTGCAGATAATGGATTGCTGCTGCGGCCTGCTGTATGGGAGCCGGATATCTGTACTCAGGAGCGAGCGAATAATCCAAGGAAGCCACAACATATCCTTCCGACGTTAAGAGTTTCGAGAAGGAACCCACTTGTTTCGCAGTACCTACGGTCCAGCCGCCGCCATGTATGAATAAAATCAGGGGCTTAGGCTTGTCTGATTCAACGCCAAAGGTATACATGGTTATCTGCGCATCGGGTAAACCCTCGACAGGAATACTGATTACGTCACTAACTTTAACATCTATGATTTGTTCAGCGTACGGACCCACATTTACAGCATTCTCCTGGGTACTAATTAATGCTCTAAAAATAGCCACAAAAGGACGCGGTGTTAGCTGGTTTACAACGACAATTGCGATGATCAGGATAGCTATAATACTTAATGTGATTCCGGTTTTCCTGCCGATCCTGAATTTTTGAACTGATATGTTCATGGTGCCCTCCTAATGAGATTTCTTTGGGTCGAACCGGAATTTAAAAGGTACATTAATCGTTGTGAAGGAATGTTAGCCCTTTGGTATTTTCCGGTAGCTTGAAGGAGAGAAGCCCGAAATCTTCTTAAAGAGCCGGGAGAAATAATAAGGATCATGAATACCCACGGCCGAGCTGACCTCTTTAATGCTCAGTTCAGTAAGATCCAGAAGATGACCTGCCCGTTGGATCTTCAGCCGCAGGAAATATTCAATTGGAGAGACTCCGGTTTCGGAATTAAACAAATAGATCAGATGCTGCTTCGACACTCCCACATGATTAGCCAGCTCAATTAGTGAAATAGAGCCGCCCATATGCCCATTCATGTATTGAACCGCCTGCTCCAGATAAGTTTCGCGTTTCTTCTCTTGAGCCGATTTTCCGGCATTAAGCCCAATTCCTGAGAGCAGCTGCCTTACGGTCTGCGCAACATGTACATGTGTAGTCAGCGCATAAGTCCGCTCGGCCAGCATCTCAAAGGCAGGGATGAACCATTCAATTAAACGGGCTTTACCGCTTGGTGATAATGAGAGGGGAGCATTAGATAAACCGAACAGCTGCACCAGTCTATTCGCGTGGCTTCCTTTGAAATGAAACCAGTAGATACTCCAGGGGTTCTCCTGCATTGCCCCATACCTGTGTGCGGTTTCGGGAGGAATAATCATCATGTCTCCCTGCTGCAGGTGCATGCGTTCTCCATGATTCAGCTCGATCCAGCCCGCTCCGGCTTCGCAAAAGATAAAGATATGCGACGGGCTGCCTTCCAGGCGTTCCCTGAAATGATACTGGGCGTTAGGGAAATAACCGATGTCCGTAATAAATAAGGAAGCAGTCAGCTCCTCCTGCTCCAGCTCCTTCATCCAGTATTCCGGAAGCACATATAGCTTCTCCTCGACAAACCCTTCAGGCTTGCGAATATGGTCATGACTCATTTCTGCTGCCCTCCCCCTGTTAAGGGAATATATAGAATCACTAAGCAATAAACGAAAAGCGAATAGGAACGGAGGGGAAATTTGGAACTGTAGGAGCGGTAGCGACCGCCTTTGTCACCGGATTTCAAACCGCGGACAGCGGCAATAATCAAGAAATCTGGTGACAACAGCGGCCGGAAGTCCAAATGTTCACCGCAATTTGGAACTGTAGGAGCGGTAGCGACCGCCTTTGTCACCGGATTTCAAACCGCGGACAGCGGCAATAATCAAGAAATCTGGTGACAACAGCGGCCGGAAGTCCAAATGTTCACCGCAGTGACGAACACGCTTTAAGTTTAATGCTTTTGGGCTTCTCATATATTTTCGAATAAGAATATAATCCATCACTTCCCGCATTTCGTCAATTGGAACCTTCCCCGGCAGACGCTAAAGTATAACTATCAAGATTAGGGAGGCAGTTTAAGCATGAAGCAAGAAGCTGTAGAGCATACATTGGAGGCGGCTCCAGCCGGGTCTGGCGGAATCCAAGTTCAGGTGTGGGAGACAAGTGTGTTGATTCCTACGTATGAGGCGGGAGAAGCTGACCCCAATCCTATGTTTCTGGAGAAAAGAGTCTATCAGGGAAGCTCAGGCCGCGTGTATCCTCACCCGGTAATCGAGTCCATCTCGGATGTGAAGGCCGATAAAAACTACAAGCTGGTGATCCTGGAGAATGAATACGTCCGGATTGAAATTATGCCGGAGATAGGCGGCAGAATCTACCGGGCACTCGACAAGACCAATAATTACGACTTCGTCTACTATAACCGGGTCATCAAGCCGGCACTTGTTGGCCTGGCCGGGCCGTGGATTTCCGGAGGGATTGAATTCAACTGGCCGCAGCATCACCGCCCGAATACCTTCGGTCCGGTAGAATACCGGTATGAGCAAACCGAAGATGGAAGCGCTACAGTATGGGTCAGTGAAATTGACCGGATGTACGGCACCAAGGTTACCGCCGCCTTCAAGCTATATCCGGGCAAAGCTTACCTGGAGATTAATGCTCAAGTTTACAACCGGACACCTCAGCCGCAGACCTTCCTGTGGTGGGCGAATCCGGCGGTGGCGGTCAATGATCATACGCAATCGGTGTTTCCTCCGGATGTAACTGCCGTATTCGACCATGGCAAGCGCGATGTATCCCGGTTCCCGATCGCGACCGGCACCTATTACAAACAGGATTATTCGGAAGGTGTAGATATTTCCCGCTACAAGAATATCCCGGTTCCGACTTCTTATATGGCTTATAAATCCGATTATAATTTCGTCGGCGGCTATGATCACGGCGTAGAAGCTGGGCTGCTGCATGTGGCGAATCATCATGTTTCGCCCGGCAAAAAGCAATGGACCTGGGGAAATGGAGAGTTCGGCCAGGCGTGGGACCGTCAGTTGACCGATGAGGATGGCCCGTACATTGAGCTTATGACTGGCGTATACACGGACAACCAGCCTGACTTTACCTGGCTGCAGCCTTATGAGGAGAAGACCTTCACGCAATATTTCATGCCTTACAAGCAAATTGGGGTCGTGAAAAATGCTTCAATTGACGCAGCTGTCAACTTGGAGATTGATGCTGAATCCGGTCAGGCATTGGTTAAGGTGTATGCGACCTCAAAGCTGGAGCAGGCAGTCGTAGAACTGAGCGGGGCAGCCAACTGCTACCTGCGTGAGACGGTGGATGTGTCCCCGGTGGATGTGTATCAGACAGTTATAACACTGGAGAACGGTGAGCAGGAGCATGACTTGAAGCTGTCCGTCCGGAATGCGAAAGGCCGACTGCTGATCTCCTATCAGCCGAAACGTCCGGATATTGAGCGTATTCCCGATGCTGCCAAGCCGCTCGCGGCGCCGGAAGAGCTGCGTTCAGCAGAGGAGCTGTATCTGGCAGGCCAGCATCTGGAGCAATACCGGCATGCTACGTTCGAGCCGGAAGCCTACTATCTGGAGGGCTTGAAGCGGGACAGCGGAGATATCCGGCTGAATGTGGCATATGGAATCCTGCTGCTGCGCCGCGGACTTTACAAGGACGGTGAGCAGCATTTCCGCAAAGCGATCGAGCGGTTGACCTGGCGGAACCTTAACCCTTATGACAGCGAGGCTTACTATCAGCTGGGTGCCGCACTTCGCGGCCAGAACCGTTTGGACGAGGCCTATACTGCTTTTCACAAATCAGTCTGGTCGGCAGCCTGGCAGGATGCAGGTTACTTCTCTCTGGCGCAAATTTCAAGTCACAAGGGAGAGTATGCGGAAGCGCTTGACCAGGCGGAACGTTCGCTGATCCGCAATTCACGCAATTACAAAGCCCGTAATCTGAAGGCAGCTATGCTCCGCAAGCTTGGATTATTGGAGCAGGCCAAGGCATTCGCTATGGAAACTATGGATCTGGATATCGCTGATTTCGGTGCCTATAACGAGCTGGCGCTGGCACTGCGTGCACTGGAAGACACTGCTGGTGCTGAAAAGGTTCTGTCCGAACTGCATCTGCTTATGCGCAGGGACGCACACAACTATCTTAATCTGATCTCAGACTATATGGACAGCGGCCTGCTGCAAGAAGCCATTGAGATTGGCGAAAGAGCTGTTCCTGCCGGAAGCTCCGTGTATCCGGTGCTGCATTACGCTCTTGGAGAGCTGTATGCACGTACGGGGCAGCTTCAGAAGGCGGAAGAGCAGCGCCGTGCCGGCCAGTCCGCAGCTCCAGCCTATTGCTTCCCTAACACTTTGTTTGAGCTGGCACTGCTGGAGAGCACCGTTGAGGCCAGTCCGGAAGATGACAAGGCGCATTACTATCTGGGCAACTTCTTTTATGATAAAAAACGCCCGGAGGAGGCAATCGCAAGCTGGGAGCGTTCACGGGAGCTTCGGGGGGATTACGCTACTGTTCACCGTAACCTGGGACTCGCCTATTTCAACAAGCAGGATAACCCGCAGGCGGCCATGGCTTCGCTTGAGCAAGCGTACGCCTGCTCTCCGGAAGATGTGCGGATACTGTTTGAACTGGACCAGCTCCGCAAGAAGCTGGCCTGGACCTCAGCTGAGCGCCTCGCCATTCTTGAAACGAAGCGCGGCCAGGTGGAGCGGCGTGATGATCTTTTCGTCGAATATGTTACGCTGCTTAATAATCTTGAACGGTATGATGAAGCTCTCGCAGCCTTAAGCTCACGGAATTTCCACCCTTGGGAAGGCGGGGAAGGCAAAGTAACCGGACAATACAAGTTCGCCCATACGGAGCTTGGCAAACAGCATCTGCAGGCTGGACGTTACGGGGAAGCGGTTGCCCGCTTCAAGCAGGCTCTCGTCTATCCGCTGAATCTGGGGGAAGGCAAGCTGGAGGGTGCCCGGGAGAACAATATCTACTATTACCTCGGTATGGCCTACGAAGCTCTGCAGCAGAAACAAGAAGCCGTCGCCAGTTATGCCATAGCTTCACAGGGGCTGGATGAACCGGCAAGCGCGATGTTCTACAACGATCAGCCGCCGGAAATGATTTTCTACCAGGGGCTGGCGTGGCTGAAGCTGCATAATGAGAAGGAAGCCAAACGCCGCTTCAATAAACTGATTGATTATGCGGAGAAGCATATTTTTGATGAGATCAAAATGGACTACTTTGCGGTGTCGCTGCCGGACTTCCTGGTGTTTGAGGATAACCTGGACCGCCGCAATGTGATTCACTGCCGGTATATGCGCGGACTGGGATTGCTTGGACTCGGACGTACCCTAGAAGCTGCTGAGGAGCTGGAAACGGCTCTATCCATGGAGCCTAATCATCAAGGTGCGATGATTCACCGCCGCTTATGTGTACAGAAGTGAAGGAACAGATCGGGTTAGAATACACAGGTGAAAGGATGTGGGTATCCTGATTAATGAAGGACGTTACACTACAAGACTGGAAGAGGGCTGGAAGTTCCAGCCAGGCCCTGTAACCCGAGGCGAGCAGGAAGGATGGCAGGCTTCAGGCTTGCCGTCCCCGGTTACGGTCTCCGTTCCGCATACCTGGAATGTACAGGAGGGTCTGGAGGAATACCGCGGGGCAGGCTGGTATGAACAAATGTTAACAGTCCCTGACGAGTGGAAGGACTGCCGGATACGGCTTTCCTTTGAAGGGGCTTACCGTGATACGGATATCTGGGTTAATGGTGTAGAGGCAGGCAGCCACTACAATTCCGGCTATACCCCATTTGAAGCGGATCTGACCCCATATATTCATGCGGGAGGCGGGAACCGGCTTGTGATTCGAGTGGACAACAGCAACAGTGACGTGGCGTTGCCCCAGGGCAACAGCTTTGACTGGGCCGATGACGGCGGGCTGATCCGGCCGGTAACGCTTGTCGTCACAGGATTGGCGTCCATTCAGCAGCTCAAGGTGGAACCGCTGGTCATCTTCGCTGACCAAGGCGGACATACGGACGGCAAGCTATCTGCACGCATCAAGCTATGTGAACCATCAGCCGTTGCGCTCAGTGCAGACATTGCCGTCTACCGCAAGGATATCCGCATTTGGCAGGGAACGGAAGAGATCACTGGCGGAGCGTTGTCCTGGAGTTTCACAGACATCCTGCTGCCGGAGGTTGATTTGTGGCATTTTGACCATCCGGACTTATATGAGCTTGAGATTGTACTGCGCACTGGGGATCAGGTCCAGGACCGGGTAGTCCGCCCGTTTGGCTTCCGGGAGATTATTGTTAAGGGACATGAGCTGTGGCTGAACCGCGAACCGGTCCGGCTGATGGGTGTGGAGTGGATGCCTGGCTCGAATCCGGCGACTGGAATGGCCGAGAAGCAGGGAGATCTGATTGCGATGCTTGAGCGGTTGAAGGAAGCGAACTGTGTCATTACACGATTCCACTGGCAGCAGGGAAATGATTTGCTGGACTGGTGTGACCGCAATGGCCTGCTCGTTCAGGAGGAAATTCCGCATTGGCAGCAGCCGGCAGAGCCGGGGAAGGACACCTTCGCGCTCGCCCTGTCTCAAGCCAGGGAGATGATTGGCAGTCATGCGCATCATCCGTGTATCTTTGCCTGGGGGATGGGGAATGAGCTGGATGGCCAGTCTGACGTGACCCTGCGTTATATGGAGCAGCTGAAGGCGGAGCTTCTGCAGCTGGACTCGAGCCGGCTGATCAATTATGTAAGCAACAGTGTTCTCTATCAGCCTGACAGGGATGCCACTGGTGCGGGTGATCTGCTGATGTGGAACGAATATATCGGAACGTGGCATGGCGATTTGGATGAGCATAAGGTCATCCGGCAGATTATTGCCGATTATCCTGATAAGCCCATTGTTGTGGCTGAATATGGGCTTTGTGAACCGGTGTTTGAAGGCGGGGACACCAGAAGAACCCGGTTGCTTATCGAAAAAACAGAAATCTACCGCCAGTATCCCCAGTTCGCGGCATTAATCTTCTTCAGCCTAAATGATTACCGCACGCAAATGGGTGAAGAGGGTGAAGGGAAGCTGAAGCAGCGGATCCATGGTTCTGTAGACATTTATAACCGGGTGAAGCCGTCGTTTGCTGCCTTGCGTGAGATCTCTTCACCGCTCTTGCTGGCAGAAGCTCCTGTATGGCACGGAGATGAGCTTGAGGTAACCCTGACATGCCGGAAGGATATTCCCAGCTATGCCGCGCGGGATTATTATTTAACGGTGTCCTCAGCAGGCGAGGAAGGAACCAGATTAGTCATTCCAGATATGCAGCCGGGAGATCTCCTGACCTTGAACATCCCTGTGCAACCAGCGCCCGGACAGCAGCAAGTGCTTACCGTGTATCGGCCGAACGGGTATAGTGTGGTTGAACGGGAATTGAACTAAGGAGCGGGAGACCCTAATGAAGAAATACCGTATTGCTGTAAGCGATGACAAGAAGAATATCTTTGCCGGTCACATTAAGCTTGGCGGTGTGAACCCTTCGGGCGAACGGATCAGCTTTACGAACTATTATATGGAGAAGAACGGGGAGCCGTTTTTTGGCGTGTGCGGTGAGTTCCATTTCTCCCGGTATGATGAAGCCTACTGGGAAGATGAGATTATTAAGATGAAGATGGGTGGCGTTAACATCGTCACGACTTATATTTTCTGGAATCTGCACGAGGAAGTAGAAGGTGTCTTCGAATGGGAAGGCAATAAAAGCTTGCGCCGGTTCATTCAGCTATGTGATAAGCATGAGCTGTATGTCATGATCCGTATCGGCCCCTTCTGTCACGGGGAAATGCGAAGCGGCGGCATGCCGGATTGGCTGTTCGGCCGCCCGTTCGAGGTCCGCTCCAATGATGAGGGGTATCTGGCCTATGTGCGGAGGCTGTATGCGGAAATCGGTTTGCAGGTGCAGGGCTTGCTGTATAAAGACGGAGGCCCGATTATCGGTACCCAAATCGAGAACGAGCATAACCATTCCTCGGCGCAGTGGGGCCTCACGACCGGCATTAACAATATGTGGCTGAACGGCGGCAGCGGCGGTAATGAGCACATGCTGCTGCTGAGAGACATGGCCATTGAGGCAGGAATAGATACGCCTATCTATACTTGCACTGGCTGGGGCGGCGCTACGACACCAGTACCGGATATGCTCCCATTATGGGGCGGATATGCGTACTGGCCGTGGATTTATTATGAAACAGACCGCTTCGACGGGATTAAGGAGCATCCGGCGACACCGGAGTATATTTTCCGCGACAAACATAATAATGACCTTCCAAAGAGCTACAATTTCGAGCCCTTCTACCAGCCGGAAGACTATCCGTATGCCTGTTGTGAGATGGGCGGCGGGATGGTTCAGTTCTATAAATACCGGTTCGAGTTTCCGTATAACAGCGTTCCGGCCATGTCTGTCATGAAGACGGCGGAGGGCTGCAATATGCTCGGATACTACATGTACCATGGCGGAAGCAATCCGAAAGGCAAGGTAAACCCCTTTATGAACGACTTGGCGACGCCGAAAATCTCCTATGATTTTAATGCGATGATTGGCGAATTCGGGCAGGTGCGTGAATCGTATAAACGGACGAAGCTGCAGCATTATTTGTTCACAGAGTTCCAGCATCAGTTCGCTTTGACCAAGACGATCCTGCCGGGTGACACCTCGGAGAATGATCCGTATGATGTGAGCGAATTACGCTATGCTGTCCGTTCGCATGAGGGCTCAGGCTTCCTGTTCCTGAACAATTTCCAGGATCATGTGGAGAATCACGATCTGCAGGATATGAACGTCAGCATTGAGCTTCCCGGCGAGACCCTTACGATTCCGGCTCAAGGAGAGCTGACGCTGGGCAGCGAGAGCTTTGCGATTCTGCCGTATAACTTCGATCTGGCCGGAATCACGCTGAAATATGCAACCGCGCAGCTGATCACGAAGCTGGACGTAGCGGATGAGGTATATTACTTCTTCTTTGTGCCGGAAGGCATGAAGGGGAGTTATGCGCTGCAATCGGCCGATGTGGCGGATATTGAGACCGAAGGCGGTCATACCAGGCAGCTTGAGGATATGACGATCATTGAAGTGGAGAAGCAGAATTCGGGTATCGTGCGTCTTGTGTCTGCAGCAGGCAAGAAAGTTGTCATTTACACTATGACGGATAAGCAAAGCTTAGGGTTCTGGAAAACCGAAGTCCGCGGTAAGCAGCGTGTCCTGTTCACAGACGCCAATCTGCTGGTATCCGGGGATGAGATCAAGCTGGAGCTGGCGGATCGGGAGGAAGTTACGCTAAGCGTGGTCCCTGATTTTGAAGCGGGTTTAGGTTTAGTATCGGGCGGAGAGCTGGTGGAAGCATCAGAGGACGGTTTATTCACAACCTACAAACTGCTCGCACCGAAGAAAGAAATTGCTTTTACATGGACGAAGGTCAAGAATGAACGGGCGGTTCTGGAATTCGCATCCGGCTCTCTGGACGGTGTCAAAGAAGCCTTGCTCCAAATAGATTATACCGGCGATATCGGTTATGCCTTCATTGACGGAGAGCTGATTAACGACAACTTCTGCAACAATACGACATGGGAAATCGGACTCAAGCGGTTTGAAGAGCGGCTGGTTGACAAGGGAATGTATCTCTATACATCACCGATCCGCAAAGGGACTGTCGTGAACAGTAATACGACGATGGCAGGCTGGAATGAAACCGCTGCTGAGCTGATTGCCGATATAGCTTCGGTCCGCGCTGTGCCTGTATATGAGATTGTAATCAGATAATATAAGGGAGGGACATCAATGGATTCTGTATTTAAACATTTACCGCGCAAACTGACCATCACCATGTGGGATTTCTCCTGGTACACGATGACCCTGCCCGGCGAGCCTTATCACGATTTGGCCGCACGCTTCCAGGAAGCGGTGGATAGAGGCTACAATACGGTCCGGATCTGTGCGATGCCGTTCTTATTGTTCACGGCGGAAGGTAAACGGCCGGGCCCGTTACATTTCGGCAGCCTCGGAGAAGTCGGGCAGCGGACACGCTGGTATAACTGCCGGGGCGGTGCCGAGCTGGACGGGCATGCCCACCTGCTGGAGCTGTTCAGGCAGGCCAAGGCACATGGCGTCTACATCATGCTGTCTTCCTGGGAATATCAGCAGAGTCCGAGCTTCCTGGCGTATCCCGCGCTGCGCGACGAACTGGCCGCTATCGCTCCTAAGGAACGCTTTATGGCAATCGCCAGATCCATGGATCAGCTCATCCGGTTGGTTACAGAAGAGGGCTTCGCCAGTCAAATCGTCTATGCCGAGCTGCATAACGAGGTGGAATTCGGACAGCTTACCGCTGTCGGCGTGGAACGGGGAATCAGTGGCACGGATACGCCTAAGCTGGTGGAAGCGATGCAGCCTTACATAGAAGAAGCGGTGGATTATCTCCGGGCGCAGCATCCCGATATCCTGATGACGGCCAGCTATACGCTGAATGAAGCCTATCCGAAGGCTTATGTGGCCCGCAATATGCAGGTCGCCCATTATCATCTCTATATTAAAGGCGTATTAAATGAACTCATGGATGCAGCCGGATTAAATGATGAACAAATGACATTTCCGAATGCCTTTGTCCGGTCTTTATTAAGAGAGGATGCGCCTCCCTTTGAGAAGTGGACACTGCCGGCAGGGCAGGAATGGCGGATGGAGGGCAATCCGGTCGGGATGAAGCTCATCTACCTGCATGATTGGGCCGACCCGGACCGGTGGGACCTCTATTTATACGACCGTTACGGTGCCCATAAGCTGGCTATGCTGCAAAAGGCGGATATGCGCCTGGAGGAAGCTCATGAGTGGGCGGCTCATTCCGGCATTCCGGTCGTCATTGGTGAGGGATATGTGGGTTACACACCGCTGTTAGCTGGCTTCGAGGAGGGTCCTGTCGGCAAATTCATTGCCGAGTACTCGCTGCGCAAAGGCATGGCGCTGGGCTTCTGGGGAATGACGCTGTGCTCCAACTGCGCGCCTCATCATCCATTCTGGAATGATATCGCCTGGCAGCAGAAGTGGAACCGGTTCATTCTTGAGGCAGAGTAGCTGCAGCATATGGGCAGTCCTGCCTGGTACGGTACCGCAATCTAACGGGCAGCCTGGCATTGGCAGGGCAATTTGCCCCATGGTATATTGAGTGTACTAAACAACGGTCCGTTTCAGTATGGATAACAGGAGGGAGACTAGATGTTGGAGCATTCCTGCCGGAAGTCAGCTGACCTTCCTTACTCTATATATCTGAAGCGCGTTTATGAGCCGGCGGCTCCGGAGGACGGGTACCGGATACTGGTGGACAGGCTATGGCCGCGGGGAATTACGAAACAGCAGGCTGCCATAGACGAGTGGATGAAGGAGCTTGCTCCAAGCCCCGGGCTGCGTCAATGGTTCGGTCATATACCAGAGCGGTTTGCGGCATTCAGTGACAGCTATATCCGGGAGCTGGAGGAAGATCCGGCGCGAGGGAGACTTGCTGCGGAGATCGCAGAATTAGCGCTGGAGCAGGACGTTACACTGGTATATGCCGCGAAGGACCCTATACACAATCATGCGCAGGTACTATATAAATGGCTGCTTTCCCGCTAAAAAGCACACGAACCGCCCCGAATCGTTAATGATTTGGAAGGCGGTCCGTGTGCTTTTTGATATACCGGGTTCAGGGCTGCGTACTTAGACCCGCAATCTATTTGCTGCTCAATTGAAGGGCCGGTCCGAAGAACTCGTAATGAATCTGCTCTTCCTTCATCCCGAGTGCCCGCAGCTCTCCGATCATCGCTTCCATGAAAGGAACAGGGCCGCATACGTAAGCATCTCCGGTAACATCTACATAGCTCTTGAGGATTTCGCCAGTGATGACGCCATCCGGGCCGCCGGAGTAAAAGGTTCTGGTCTGTACATTGCTCATGGCCGCAGCATGTTTCTCAATATCCTTAACGAAAGCGGCGAGCGATTCATTCCGTGCAGAATGCAGGAATACGGTCTTTCGGTCCGGTGTTACAGCCGCAACGGTCTCGAACATGCTCATCATGGGGGTAATGCCTACGCCGCCGGAGATGAAGGCTACAGGTGTGGTTCTGGTAACATCGAGCAGAAATTCGCCTGCCGGAGCGCTGACTTCAACAATGTCTCCTTCGTTCACCTGGTTATGAAGATAGACGGATACCACACCATTCGGATCATTCGTCTCTTCACGTTTCACGGAAATACGGAATTCATCTGCCCGGGGAGCCTGCGACAGGCTGTATTGGCGGATCATGGTGTATTGCTCTCCAGGAATCAGCACACGGATAGAGATGTATTGGCCCGGCTTGTAATCCGGTACGCCTAAGCCGTCCGCCGGCTTCAGATAGAACGATGTAATACTGCCGCTTTCCTGAACTTTACGCACAACGGTAAAAGGCTTGAAGAAGTTCCAGCCATTGTCCTGTTCGCGCGCTTCCTTATACATGCTGTCTTCGACGCCGATAAAAGCGCCTGCAATAACTCCGTATGCTTCTTCCCAGGCTGTAATAATCTCATCCGTAGCTGCATCGCCCAGCACTTCCTTGATGGCTTTTAGCAGAAATTCCCCGACAATCGGGTAATGCTCCGGCTTGATGCCGAGACTGACATGCTTGTGTGCGATCTGGACTACCGCCGGAAGAATGTTCTCCAGGTTATCTATATGGACTGCCGCGGCGTAGACCGCATTGGCCAGTGCCGCCTGCTGGCGGCCTTGCGCCTGGTTGGCGTGGTTAAATACATTCAGCAGTTCCGGGTGGGCTTCGAACAGATTCCGGTAAAACACCGTTGTAATAGTGGTGCCGTGTTCCGCCAGGACTGGCGCTGTGGATTTGACAATGTCACGGGTTTGTTGTGATAAAATAACGGTCATCCCCTCTCCATATAGTACAAAATTAATATATACGCTTTTTAAGATAAAAGATATATTTAAAATACCACTTTAACAAAATAGACAAAAAAATATGATATCATCTGTTAATAATATCACTTACATAAGGCGGAATCCGTGTTCTCCTTCTTCGCTTGTTGGCTGTATGTGTCCGTTGGACAAGCTGGGGTGTTATGGGCGTGGTATAGTTGGGTAGGGGGTAAGGCTGGTTTCAACGGGAGGGCGTAATAGGTGGATTTTCTCCACTTGCTGATCTACAGAAGAGTCCATAATCACAATTCTTCCAAAGAGGCCAAACCGGCGTTATATAGATGCTGTTTTTCCACTTGCTTTCGTATAATCGGCAGAAATCCGTTGACTGCATTGCATTTGTAAACAGAATGGAGAGAAGAGATGAGGCTGACGTTATATACCGACTACTCCTTGCGAATCCTCATGTATCTCGGAGCGAAGCAGCGGGAAGAGCTGACAACTATACAGGATATCTCCAGCGCATATGGCATCTCCAAGAATCATCTGATGAAGGTCTCGCATGAACTCGGCAAGGCGGGCTATATTGAAACGGTCAGAGGGCGCGGGGGAGGGATCAGGCTTGCGCTTGCGCCGGAGAAGATCAATATCGGGGAGGTCGTGCGCCGGATGGAGGATGATTTCTATCTCGTCGAATGCTTCCATCCTTCAGGCGGCAGTTGTCCGATCTCCCCGGTGTGCGGACTCAAAGGCGTGCTGGGCAGAGCCCTGCAAGCTTATCTGCAGGTACTGGGCGAGTATACGCTTGAGGACCTGTTGATGAATAGAGATGATCTGCGTGCCATTCTGCAGGAGAGCAGCAGCCGTGCTACTCCGCGAACAGAAGACGTTCCTCATCCCGGCTATGAACCGCGTTCACTACCAGCAGTGCGTGGAACTGGTGGACCACCTCAGGAGTGAGGCCTTGTTCCGCCAGCATTACTTTGACATCCTTTACTATAATCCGCAGTAAATCATGATCACGTGCAAGCCGGAGAACTGCGTCTTGCAGGCCGGGATTCTTCCCGGCCATCTCCTGATAGAATCCGTCTTCCTCCGCATCGGCGTGGCTGATAATCCGCGTCTCCCAGTACTCGATTAAATGCTCGGCGGCCTGGTGCGCCACTTCGAATTCCTTCGCTTCCAGCAGTTCCTCCATTTCTTCCGTCTTAGCTGCAGCACCGGAGAGCCCGCCCTGATGAATAGCATGGTGAGCGTGCAATTGGCGCAGTGAGGGTCCTGGCATGTTGCTTCATCCTCCCGTTTTTTTGTCAGTATAGCATACAGATTTGTAGTGTAATTCCCGCTAAGGCATTCCCCGGACAAGAAAGAGGGAAGTCCCTAACAGGCCCCCTGCCGGGTACAATAAACGGCCAGAACAAAGCTTTTCTCCTCAGCGGGAAAGGCTTGTTTGCATTGGATTCAGATCGAGGGAATTCCCGAGGTTCAATAGGTGTTTCCCTAATGGGAAGCAGGGCCGGGGAGATCCATAATGGACTTAACTGAATAGATTTTGGAGGGAGTGTTCCTGAGCGATGAAGAAGAAATTCAGCCTAAACTTTTTTAAACCGGTGGAGAGCTATTCCGGGAACTGGTCCATTCTTGAAGAGAAAAACAGGGATTGGGAGAATATGTACCGCCAGCGCTGGTCTCACGATAAAGTAGTGCGCACCACTCACGGAGTCAACTGTACAGGCTCCTGCAGCTGGAAGGTGTTCGTGAAGAACGGAATCATCACCTGGGAGAACCAGCAGATTGACTATCCTTCCTGCGGGCCGGACATGCCGGAATTTGAGCCGCGCGGCTGTCCCCGCGGAGCTACCTTCTCCTGGTACGAATACAGCCCGCTGCGCGTGAAATATCCGTATATCAGAGGGAAGCTGTGGCGGCTGTGGCAGACGGCGCTGCAGGAGCATGACAATTATGTCGACGCCTGGGCCAGCATTGTTGAAGACCCTGAGAAGGCAAGCCAGTACAAGAAAGCGCGCGGGAAAGGCGGCCATATCCGTGTGGCCTGGGACGACGCGCTGCGGCTTATCTCCGCACAGCTGATCTATACAATCCGTAAATACGGCCCCGACCGGATCGCCGGCTTCACCCCGATTCCGGCTATGTCGATGGTCAGCTACGCCTCGGGGGCGCGGTTCATCTCTCTCCTCGGCGGTCAAATGCTGAGCTTCTATGACTGGTATGCCGATCTTCCTCCGGCTTCACCGCAGATCTGGGGGGAGCAGACGGATGTGCCGGAATCTTCGGACTGGTACAACGCCGGGTACCTGATGATGTGGGGCTCTAATGTACCGCTAACCCGCACGCCGGATGCCCACTTTATGACGGAAGTACGCTATAAGGGAACCAAAGTCGTGTCGGTCGCGCCGGATCTCGCCGAGAATGTCAAATTCGCCGACAACTGGCTGGCTCCGAATCCAGGCTCGGACGCGGCGCTTGCCCAGGCCATGACGCATGTCATCCTGCAGGAGTTCTACCAGGAACGCCAGGAGCCGATGTTCCTGAATTATGCGAAGCAATATACAGATATGCCGTTCCTGATTCTGCTTGACCCTCATGAGGATGCCCTGAAGGGCGGACGTTTCCTGCGGGCGAGTGATCTTGGAGATACCTCCCCGCACTCGGACTGGAAGCCGGTCATCTTCGACGAAGCAGCGGGTGAGATGATGGTTCCGAACGGTACGATGGGGCAGCGCTGGGAAGAGGGCAAGAAGTGGAACCTGATTCTCGAGCGGGAGGACGGCAGCAGGGTCGAGCCAGCCCTGACCATTGAAGACCATGGGGAAGAGTGGACGGAAATCGTGTTCCCGTTCTTCGATAATGCGGGCAACGGCACGTTCAGACGGATGATTCCGGCCCGGACCATACGGCTCGCCGACGGTACAGAACGTTATGCCGCCACAGTCTATGATCTGATGATGAGCCAGTATGGCATCACGCGCAGAGAGAGTCCGCTGAATGCCAAGGGGTATGAGGACGCCGGATCTCATTATACCCCGGCCTGGCAAGAGAAGATTACGACGGTGAAGGCAAGTGTCGTCGTGCAGATCGCCCGCGAATTCGCCCAGAATTCGCTGGATACGGGCGGGCGCTCCATGATCATCATGGGCGCAGGGATCAACCACTGGTTCAACAGTGATACCATCTACCGTTCCATTCTGAATCTGGTGGTGCTGACCGCCTCCCAGGGTGTCAACGGCGGCGGCTGGGCGCATTATGTCGGCCAGGAGAAATGCCGCCCGATTGAAGGCTGGTCAACGGTTGCCTTTGCCAAGGACTGGCAGGGTCCGGCACGCCAGCAGAACGCGACATCCTTCTTCTACTTTGCAACAGAGCAATGGCGTTATGAAGAGAGCGGCACTGATTCGCTGAAATCGCCAACGGGCGGGGAGGTAGCTTACCAGCATCCGGCGGACTATAACGTGCTGGCTGCACGTCTCGGCTGGCTGCCTTCCTTCCCGCAATTTAACAAGAACAGTCTGCTGTTTGCCGAGGAGGCTGCGCAGCAGGGCAAGAAGACGAATGCAGAGATTATCAGCCACACTGTGGAAGAGATCACCTCGCGGAAAACACGGTTTGCCGTGGAAGATCCCGGCGCTCCGGAGAACTTCCCCCGCTCCCTGTTCATCTGGCGCTCGAACCTGATCTCCAGCTCTGCCAAAGGGCAGGAATACTTCATGAAGCATCTGCTTGGAGCCTCCGACGGTCTCCTGGCCGAGCCGAATGAAGAGCAGAAGCCGGAGGAGATTGTCTGGCGCGGGGATGTGGAAGGCAAGCTCGACCTGATGGTTGCCCTGGATTTCCGGATGACCACCACACCGCTCTATGCGGATGTCGTGCTGCCGGCCGCAACGTGGTATGAGAAGACCGACCTGTCGTCCACCGACATGCATCCGTTTGTGCATCCGTTCAATCCGGCCGTGAATCCGCTATGGGAATCCCGTTCCGACTGGGATATCTACCGCCAATTGTCAGAGGTATTCTCCGAGATGGCGAAGTCGCAGCTGCCCGGCGTCTATAAGGATGTTGTGATGTCACCGCTGGGCCATGACTCCATCAGCGAAATTTCGCAGCCGATGGGTCTGGTCAAAGACTGGGCCAAGGGCGAAGTCCCGGCCATCCCGGGTACAACCATGCCGAACTTCACGATTGTGGAGCGGGATTACACCCAGATTCATGACAAATACACCTCACTCGGACCGAATCTGGCAACCGGCAAAGCAGGCGCGCATGGCATCAGCTTCTCTGTCGCTGAAGAATACGAGGAACTCAAGAAGATCAGCGGCGTGCATTACGATGAATCGATTAAGAACGGACTGCCAAAGCTGCTAACCGCCCGTCAGGCCGCAGATACCATTCTTCATCTGTCTTCAGCCACCAACGGCCGCGTATCCCAGAAGGCTTATGCTGCGGCAGAGAAGGATTCAGGTGTAGAGCTGCGCGACATCTCGGCAGACCGGGCAGCTGAGAAAATTACGTTCCAGAGCATTACCGCACAGCCGCGCGAAGTGATTCCGACCCCGGTATTCAGCGGCTCGAACAAGCAGGGACGGCGTTATTCCCCGTTCACCACGAATATTGAACGTCTCGTTCCGTTCCGGACCCTGACGGGAAGACAGCATTTCTACATTGACCATGAAATCTTCCAGCAGTTCGGCGAAGCGCTGCCGGTCTACAAGCCGACGCTGCCACCGATGGTGTTCGGGCCGCGCGACAAGGAAGTGAAGGGCGGGCAGGATGCCCTGGTTCTGAGATATCTGACACCGCACGGGAAATGGAATATCCACTCGACCTATCAGGATAATCAGCATATGCTGACGTTGTTCCGGGGCGGTCCAACGGTGTGGATCAATAATGAGGATGCTGCGGCCCATCAGATTGCCGATAATGACTGGCTCGAGGTCTATAACCGCAACGGTGTCGTAACGGCACGTGCGGTAGTCAGCCACCGGATGCCGAGAGGCACCATGTTCATGTACCATGCCCAGGACAAGCACATTCAGGTGCCGGGTTCTGAAATTACGGATACGCGCGGCGGAAGCCACAATGCGCCTACCCGGATCCATCTGAAGCCTACCCAGATGGTCGGCGGATATGCACAGCTCAGCTACGGCTTCAACTACTATGGTCCGATCGGCAACCAGCGTGATGTCTACGTAGCCGTCCGCAAAATGAAGGAGGTCAACTGGCTTGAAAATTAAAGCGCAAGTGGCAATGGTAATGAACCTGGATAAATGCATCGGCTGCCACACCTGCAGCGTGACCTGCAAGACGACCTGGACGAACCGCAAGGGTGCGGAATATATGTGGTTCAATAACGTGGAGACGAAGCCCGGTATCGGTTATCCGAAACGCTGGGAGGACCAGGAGCTCTACAAGGGCGGCTGGCAGCTGCGCAAGGGCCGGCTTGAGCTGAAGTCCGGCAATAAGCTGTCCAAGATCGCACTCGGCAAAATCTTCTACAACCCCGACATGCCGGAGATGAAGGATTATTATGAGCCGTGGACGTACAACTACGAGCATCTGACGAATGCGGGGGAACAAAAGCATTCCCCGGTGGCGCGGGCCCATTCCGCTGTAACCGGCGAGAAGATGGATCTGGAATGGGGACCGAACTGGGAGGATGATCTGGCGGGAGCCCATGTAACCGGCCCGCTGGACCCGAATATCCAGAAGATCGAAGAAGAAATCAAATTCAACTTCGAGAAATCGTTCATGATCTATCTGCCGCGCCTCTGTGAGCACTGCCTGAATCCAAGCTGTGTCGCCTCCTGTCCTTCCGGTGCGATGTACAAGCGGGATGAGGACGGCATTGTCCTCGTGGATCAGGAAGCCTGCCGCGGCTGGAGATACTGCATGACCGGCTGTCCGTATAAGAAAGTGTACTTCAACTGGCAGACCAACAAAGCAGAGAAGTGCACCTTCTGCTTCCCGCGCGTGGAAGCCGGGCTGCCTACAGTATGCTCCGAGACCTGTACCGGCCGGATCCGCTATCTCGGGGTGCTGCTGTATGACGCCGACAAGGTTCTGGAGGCGGCATCCACGCCGGACGAGAAGGATTTATACAAGGCGCAATGTGATTTGTTCCTGAACCCGCATGATCCGGAGATTATGGCGCAGGCGAGAAAAGACGGCATTTCCGAGGACTGGCTGGAAGCCGCCCAGAACTCGCCGGTCTATAAGCTGGCGATTGAGCACAAGCTGGCCTTCCCGCTTCACCCGGAATACCGCACACTGCCTATGGTGTGGTATGTACCGCCGCTTAGCCCGATTATGAATTATTTCGAAGGCAAGGATTCGCTGAAGAATCCCGATATGATCTTCCCGGCCATCGAAGAGATGCGTACGCCGATCCAGTATCTGGCGAACATGCTGACGGCCGGCGACACGGAGACTGTGAAGGAAGCTCTGCAGCGGATGGCGATGATGCGCTCCTATATGCGCGCCCAGTCCACCGGCCGGGAATTCGATCTTACCCGTCTGGACCGTGTCGGCATGACCGCACAGCAGACAGAGGAAATGTACCGGCTGCTTGCGATTGCCAAATATGAGGACCGGTTCGTCATCCCGACCTCCCACAAGGAGCAGCACATGAATCCTTACCGTGCCCAGGGCTCGGCCGGTTACGGCAGCGGGATGGGGGACATGGGCTCCGGCTCCGGCTGTGACGGCTGCGGACCGGCCAGCCCTTCCGGCGACACCATGAAGACCGGCAAGGAAATGTATGAAGAGAATTTCTACGGGGGGATTTGGCGTGATTGATCTGATCAAACTGCATGATTACAAGGAATCCTTCGGTTATTTCGCCCTGCAGCTGATGTATCCGGAGAAGCTGGACTTTCATCCGGCTTTTCTGGAAGAGGCGTTTGACAGCACTCATCCGGGTTATGCCCACGTGCATGCCTATTGGAAGCAAATGCAGAGCTTCAGCCTGGATGAGATCCAGGAGAGCTATGCTGCCACCTTTGATTTTCAGAAGGACTGCGCGCTGTATATGACCTATTTCAAATTCGAGGAGGCCAAGGAACGGGGGCAGATGCTCGCCAAGCTGAAGCTTCTGTACGAAATGTTCGGCCTTGCCATGCCGGAGGGAGAGCTGCCTGATTATTTACCGCTGATGTGTGAATTTATATATGCCGCCCAGTGGCTGGAGGTTCCGGGAGCGCCGGAGAATTTCCGGATGCTGATGGCGATTCTTGAGGATGGCACCTACCATCTGCTCAAGGCGCTGGAGCGGAATGAAAGTCCCTATTACCATCTGGTTAAGGGATTGCGCGAAACCTTCAAAGCTTGTGTTGAACAGGAGGCCCTGAGTCAATGAATATGTCAGGTCAGTTTTTATGGGTCATTTTTCCCTATATGTGTCTGGTGGTCTTTTTCGGCGGCCATATCTTCCGTTACCGTAAGGATCAATTCAACTGGACAGCCAAATCGAGTGAATTTATTGAAAAGAAACAGCTGAAATTCGGCAGCATTCTGTTTCATCTCGGTATTATGCCGGTTATTCTGGGCCATATCGGCGGGCTCGCTGTCCCGAAATCGTGGCTGGAGGCCGTCGGCGTGAGTGATCATCTCTACCACATCGGCGCGGTATATATCGGGGGAATCTTCGGCGCAGCTACCCTGCTCGGGATGCTGATCCTGACCTCGCGGCGCTTTACGCTGAAGAATGTCCGCCGGCTCAGCAGCGCATCGGACCTGATCGTCAACTCCCTCCTCCTGTTCATCGTGTTTATGGGGATGTACTCCACGATTGTAACGAATGCCGTACAGCCTGAGTTTGATTACCGTGATACGATTTCTGTCTGGTTCCGCGGTTTATTCATGTTCCGGCCGGACCCGTCGCTGATGGGTGAGGTGCCGTTTTCCTTCAAGCTTCACATTCTGTCAGGGTTTGCGATCTTTGCCTTTTGGCCGTTCACCCGGCTCGTCCATGTATGGAGTGTTCCGTTGAATTATGTAGGCAGAAGTTATATCCTATACAGAAGAAATAAATCGAATTAACGGAAAGAGCCGGGTGAATTTCTTTCCCTGTTCAAATGAGGAGAGAAACGATGAACAATAAGGTGGATTACCAAGTCGAGCTTGACCGGATGCGCATAGCTTTGGGGTATGACTTCATGTCGCTGGCTTTTGCTGAACCGGCGGAATATGACTATGTCATCCGGTGGAAATACGCCTCAGGGAACACAACGGACCGTTACAAACGGATTGTCCTTCAATCCGGCAGAGGGATTGCAGGCATCGTGTTCAAGACCGGCAAGCCTTTCTTAATCCCGTCTGTGCAGACAGATGTGCAGCCGGACACCTTGTTTAACTATCCCATTACCAAGATGGAGAATCTGAGCAGCATCGGGGCTGTGCCGGTGTGGAATGATGCCCGTGTCGCAGGCGTGCTTCTTGGCGGTTTCAGGGGCGAACGGCAGGTGACCCCTGACATGCTGGGGGACCTGGACAAGGCAGCGCGTAAGGGGATTGGAGACTTGAACGGAAAGGAATTGTTGCTCAGTTGATGACACCCGGAACGGATCTGCAGAGTCTGCTCATGACGAAGCTGTTTGAGAACAGCTCGGAGGCGATGTTCTTTTTTGACCGGCAAGGGAAAGCCCTGGCCATGAATCCGGCTGCCGAGAACATCGTGGACAAGGATATTCTGAAGCAGCTGTATCAGGGGAATCCTGAGGCGCTTTGCGGGACCTGCCGGGGATACACGAGTGAGACGGAGCTCCGTACCTGTCTCAATTGTTATTTTCATACACCGGACTCCGAGGAGTTCACCTCATACCAGGTATATCTGGAGACGAAGGATAAGGGGGTTGTCCCTTATGCGGCCACCTTCCACACCATAGATGACGAGAAGGGCATCAGAGTATTTATGCTTAGGGATCTGACCAGACAGTTCAAGACGCAAGAGAAGTTCTACCAGAACAAAATGATGAAGCATATCATTGAGGCGCAGGAGAATGAACGCAAGCGGATCTCCCGGGAACTGCATGACAGTGTAGCCCAGGAGCTGATGAGTGCCGTGATTGATCTGCGTGTGCTGAAATATATGACAGCTGATGAGCAACTGCTGAAGAAGATGAAGCAGACCGAAGTCTCCATGACCAGGCTTCTGAATGATATCCGCAACCTTTCGGTAGAGCTTAGGCCGGCTGCCCTGGATGATTTCGGCCTGGAGGCCGCATTCCGGTCACACTTCAAGCGGGTGGAGCAAACCTATGGCCTTGTGATTGATTATGAGTCCCGGCTCTCCGAGAAACGGTATGGGAGTGAGATCGAAACCGTCATGTACCGTGTGTGCCAGGAAGCGGTGCTGAACGCCCTGAAGTATGCGCAGGTTGACAGTGTTAAAGTTTCACTTACCGAAAAGGACGGCGTGCTGCTGCTTCGGGTAGAGGATAAGGGAACCGGCTTTAATCAGGGTGACGAGCCGGATGGAACCGGACTTGGCCTGTTTGGCATGCAGGAGCGGGCGGAGCTGGTGGGCGGCACCTTCAGCGTAGATTCAGAGACAGGCAGGGGTACGACAATTATTTTACAGGTACCTGTATGATTTGCGCGAGGAAAGGAATGAGCTTCTGATGAAGATCGTCATTGCAGACGACCATGCGATCGTACGCAGCGGATTCTCCATGATTCTCAATTTTCAGAATGACATTGAAGTGATCGGAGCGGCGGCAGACGGCAGGGAAGCTTACACCATGGTAGCCAAATTCCGGCCGGACATTCTTATTATGGATTTAAGTATGCCTCCGGGTGAGAGCGGGCTGACTGCTACCGGCAAGATTAAAGAGGATTACCCCGATACCAAAATCCTGATTCTGACGATGCATGACGATGATGAATACCTCTTCCATGTGCTGAAGAACGGGGCCTCCGGTTATGTGCTCAAGAGTGCGCCGGACGAGGAGCTGCTGCTGGCCATCCGGACCATTTATGAAGGCGGCACCTATATTCATCCCAAGATGGCAACCTCGCTGGTCCGTGAGTTCATCAAGCAGGATAAAACCGCAGGCACAGAGGATCTGTTCGAGCTGTTATCCAAGCGGGAGCTGGAGATCCTGCCGCTCATTGCCAAGGGATACGGTAACAAGGAAATCGCCGAGAAGCTGTTCATTTCGGTAAAAACAGTGGAAGCCCACAAGGCAAAGATTATGGAGAAATTAAACCTTAAAAGCCGGCCGGAGCTGGTCGAGTATGCTTTGAGGAAAAAAATGCTGGATTTCTGACCGGCGAATGGAGGTAAGCCTTGATGCCGGAACATGAAGGGCTCAAGTTTACGGTGCCCGCCATGCGCATTCTTGAGAATGAACACCGCTATTTATCCTTTCTGATGGAAGAATGGCATGAGATCGTACTTTGGTTTGAGGGGGAGCAGCCCGCTCCGGAAGAAGCCAGAGCTCAGCTTCATAAGCTGCGTAAGGCGGTTCTGGAGTTTACGGACCCGCTGAAGAAGCATACCGTGAAGGAAGAAACGCATTTTTTCCCGCTGCTGGGCCGTTACATCGGTTTTGAACAAGGGCCGCTGGCCGGCATCCAGGAGGAGCACCGCGAGATTGACGGGTATATAGGACATTTCCTGCATCACACAGAGGGCAATGCCGATCTGATGACGCTTGAGGATATCCGTGCTGCGGTGAAGGATGCAGGGGAAGCCTTTGAGGTGCTGACGGTACACTTTGTCAAAGAAGAGACGGTTATCTTTCCGATGGCTGAGCATCAGCTGAGCGCGAAGGACAAAGAGCGGTTAAGCCAACAGCTGAATACGCTTATTACGTGAGAATGCATGAACAGGCTGCTCCTATGTGGGGCGGCTTTTTTTGTGCACAGGAAATTAGACAACAAGAAATCTGGATAAATCCGGGGAGGCAGATTAAGTCACTTGCAACAGCATGGGTTAGGTTTAAATGCAGCGTCTTCCGCAGCGTCTTCCGAAAATAATTGGATTTTCTCCACTTGTCAGTGAACAAAGCCTCCCCTGTCAAACAGCAGTTGGAAAAACAGCACTTAATATGCTGCAAACAGTCAGATTAGAGGAAATAAATAAAATTAAGTGACGTTTATCCAACTGCTATGAACGAATTTGTCAATTCCCCTGTTCCTTCC
>NZ_JUEI01000089.1:0-22217 GCF_000802655.2 Paenibacillus sp. IHB B 3415
GCGGGAAATCTCTTAGTTCAACGTCTACTTTCTTGACAGAAGTCCACTTTTGCTCTTCACTTCCTCCTTTGGTCAACGTCCGGGTGTGATTAGAGGGATTTATCCCTTTAATTTCACCATACAGCACGCTTTCGGCAGAATCAGAGGGACTTATCCCTTTAATTTCATCATACAGCTCATTTTCAGCGGAATTAGAGGGATTTATCCCTTTGATTTCACCGTGCTGCCGACTTCCGGGGGATTCGGTGGGCTCCTGATACAAGAACAAATTTGTCCTTCAAGCGGATTGGCTCCAAGTACCAAAGAAACCTAACTAGGACATCATGCACGTTCTATCCACTACAGACGGATATTATAACAATAAAAGAGGCGACTCCCTGCCATACGGCAGCGAAATCGCCTCTTTGCTCCGTGCAGCCAGCCATTAGCCAGCTTCAGCCAGCCGTTTGCCACCTCAGCCAGCCATTAGCCACTTTAGCGAGCCATTAGCCAGCCTCAGCCACCGTTCGCCACCTCAGCTAGCCATTAGCCAGCCTCAGCCAGCCGTTTGCCACCCTCAGCCCAGCCATTAGCCACTTTAGCCAGCCAGCCGTTTGCCACCTTAGCCAGCCATTAACAGCCTCAGCCGGCTAACGAATGACGGTTGACTTCTCCCCGTCTGCCCAGACACCGGAATCACTGTTTAAAATACGGTCGATCGGATACACCTTCCACACAGCCGTCACTACGGCAGAGCATAGTACTGCCTTGGTCAGGTCGCCCGGAATGAACGGCCACATGCCAGCAGTTAACGCCTTGGCCAGCGAGTCCATGCCGGTTGAGTGGGCCAGCCACCATACGCCGCCAGGATAGACAAGCAGCGCACCAAAAATAAAGTTGGCCGCAAGCAGCTTCACGAAAGTATATTTATCCTGCTTAATACGCTGGGCGAAGAAGCCGATCAGCCAGGCTACGAACGGCCAGGAGAATATATAGCCTGCGGTCGGGCCAACCAGCACCGCAAGTCCGCCGCTTCCGCCCATCACCGGGAAGCCCGCAGCAGCTAGTCCGATCACGATCAGTACGGCGAGCGTGCCGTAGCGTGCCCCCAGAATAGAACCAGCCAGCATGACAGCCAGGGTCTGCATTGTAATAGGTACAGTAGAAAAAGGCAGAGAGATCTTTAAATAACTCAGAGCAATCATAACTGCGGCGAATAATGCACTGAATATCAGGCCGCGGGTCGTCCATTTTTTCATTGCCGGGAGTACCCCCTTTTTTTAGGATCACTATATCATCCCCCTCCGGATACATCAATCCTTAAATCTTTGTTATAATGGGGAGCGATTGTTGACTAGAGCTGTAAGGAAAGCGGGCATGAGGATGATCAGGGCGCATAATTTGACCTTGTCTTTACGGGATGGCCAGCACAGGCGCCCGGTTCTGCAAGGGATTAGTATCCATATTGAACGGGGAGAATGGGTTGCGCTCACAGGAGCCAACGGCTGCGGCAAAACATCGCTGGTCCGCACCTTCAACGGGCTGATTGCCCCGTCAGGAGGCAGTCTGTCCGTCGCCGGGCTGGACCTGCGCTCGCCTCAGAACCGCGCTGACGTGAAGCAGCAGGTCCAGCTTGTATTTCAGAATCCCGAGGCACAGACGGTGGGCTCGACGCCCTTTGAGGACATCGCTTTCGGGCTGGAAAACCGCGGGCTGGACCGGAATCTGATGATTACGCGAATCCATGATATTCTGCAGCAGGTAGGACTGGCCCACAAAGCCGATGCAGATGTTGCCAGTCTATCCGGCGGAGAACGCCAGCGCCTGGCTGTCGGCTGCTGCCTTGCCCTGGAAGCCGGCATGATCATCTTCGATGAGGCCACTTCTATGCTGGACCCTGCGGGAAGGCAGGATATACTTGGGCTGGCCCGGCGGTTATGGAGGAGCGGCACAACTGTGCTCTGGGTCACGCAGCGGATGGAGGAACTGGCCGAGAGCCCGCGCATTGCCGTTATGGGCGATGGCCAGCTGCTCTATGACGGCGATCCGCGCACCCTGTTCTACGCCTCCGGCCTGCCGGATGCACTCGGATGGACTCCATCGCCTGTGGTCCGCATCGGGAGACTGCTGCAGAGACAGAAATGGCCGCTTCATCTGCTCCCGCTGACCGAGCCGCAGCTGGAGGCGATGCTATGAGGATTCAGGCAGAGCATCTCTCCTTCCATTACGACGGCAAGTACGCCGTGCAGGATATCTCCCTGAATATCGCTTCAGGCACACTGACCGTGCTCTGCGGAGTTAACGGAAGCGGCAAGTCCACTCTGCTGCGCCTGCTCGCCGGGCTGGAGCATCCAGCATCCGGCAATATCATTCATGAGGATACGAAGCCTGCGGACCGCAAGGCCGGGGAGGCTGTCGCTATGGTATTTCAGCAGCCGGAGACCCAGCTGTTCGCGGACAGCGTCCATAAGGATATCGAATACGGCCTGACGCAGCGCGGCGTGCCTAAGGTACAGCGGACCGACATCATCCGCAGCGCCCTCGCGCGGACCGGGCTGCCTTATGATGAGTTCGCCGGACGTTCCCCTTTTCTGCTTAGCGGAGGCGAGAAGCGGCGGGTCTGCATTGCCGGAGCCATAGCCTCCCGGCCCGGGCTTCTCATTCTCGATGAGCCGACCGCAGGACTGGACCCGCTGGCGGCACAGTCGCTGCTGGAAATGGTGCAGGAGCTGCGGCAGAGCGGCCTGACTCTGATCATCGGCACACATGATCTGGACAGCTTTTTGCCGGTTGCCGACGGGGTGATCGTGATGAAGCAGGGCGCGGTCCATTATGACGGCCCTGCTGCGGCACTTACAGCGGATCCTGGACTGCTGCGAGCTGCCGGACTTACGCCTCCGGCTTATGCCTCGATAGGCCGCAGGCTTGTAGAACGCGGCTGGCTTGAAGCATTGCCGGACAATCTGGAGGAGCTGCTCGCCGGACTGGATAAGGAGCCTCTGCCCGTTCCGCAGTCTGTCAGCATTCCTGCAGCCGCCCACAAGGAGCCCAGCGAAGGGAGAAGAAGCGTGACGGAATCCCTACCTGCAAGCGGAGCCGCACCAGGTCTATCTGCCGCCACACCAGACCCGGCAAGCGGAGCCGCACCAGATCTATCTGCCGCCACACCAGGCCCGGCAAGCGAGGCCCTGGCTTCAATGATTCCTCAGGCACTTTACGGGGAGCCCGCAACATCTGTACACTTATCAATCAAACAAGCCCCTGTCCGGTTACGCTGGCAGGGACTGGATCCCCGGGTCAAATGGCTGGGGATGATTATCGGATCACTGACCGTGCTGGGGATGGATACCTTCCTCCCGCTGCTGCTGGCTGCAAGCCTGCTGGCCGGACTCACGGTTTCGGCCGGAATTTCCTGGCGGAGAGCCTTCCGCTTCTTCCGCCCGTTCCTCCTCATGTTCCTGTTCCTCTGGCTGCTGTCCGGGCTCAGCTGGAACTCGCCCGGCTTCGGCATCGGCCCGCTCAGCTTCAGTTCTGCGGGACTTCAGCGCGGAGGAATCAGCGTGCTGCGGTTTCTGCTGCTGATCGTCCTCGGGTTCCTGTTCACCGAGACCACTACCGGCGCTCCGCTGCGTGAAGGGCTGGAATGGGGAATTGCTCCGCTGAGACATCTTGGAATCCGGACCCGCAACTGGTCGCTGGCTGTGTCCGTAACACTGCAGTTCGTGCCCTGGATTCTCGGCAAGCTGACGCAGCTGCAGCTGGCGCTGAGCTCGCGCGGCAGGCGGGCCCGCGGACTGGCGCGCTGGTCCCCGCGGCAGATTGCCCTGATCATCGTGCCCCTGCTGATTCTTGTCCTGGGCATGGGCGACGAGCTGGCTACAGCCGTTGAATCGCGCGGGTATGATCCCGCCAAGCAGCGGACTCCTGTCTATCAGCTGGCCTGGAACAAGCGCGATACATGGGTTGCGCTATGTATCCTGACGGCAGCGGGCCTGCTGTGGTGGGTTGCCCGGATCAGCTAAGTGTATAGCTGAGCATGTATTCCGTATTCGGACTGCCGGCTTCTATTCCCGGATCATTAATGGTCCAGGTGCCTGCAATATCCAGCTCGCGGCAGGCCAGCTCGAAATTGCAGGCGGCAATACCGATATCAATCCGCTGCATCTGGAATCCGAGCTTATTGCCGCTATAATTAGGCGTATGCTCCAAGTAGAAATGCAACTGCTGCCGGTCTGGAGACAAGACAAGTCTCCAGGGCTGCTTGTTGGAGGCTGACGGGCCGATCCGGACCATCTCGATGGGGACGGCCAGCTTCCCGGCGGCTTCCGGTGTCAGCCGTTTGCTGAAATCACCGTCACAGAAGAGCTCCTGCCAAGGCTTCTTATTGTCGGCTCTGACCACATACCGCATCGTGGTATCCAGCAGCCGCTGCTTCTCCCGCGCGTAGCCGAGCGGCGTAATGCAGGGAATAATCTCCCCTTCGGCAAGCTCCAGCTCACGGGTAAAGGATTTGCGGTTGAAGGTTCCGCCAATCCAGCAGGTTCCAAGACCCAGCCCGGTCGCAAAAAGAATCAGCTTCTGGAAGGTATATCCGAACTCCAGCAGTGCCAGCTTCCCGTTACGCACGGAGCCTACCAGGTAAGCCTGCGGATTCACAATGATCCCGTAAGCGCCCAGCTTCATGCCCTTGCCTTCCCCCGCCCCGCCTTTGGCCCAGATCCATTCAATCCCTGATATCCCGCCAAAAGGACCGCGCAAATTCTCTTCCTTATCCAGATACTCCATAATGGAGGCATGGGCTGCTGTATCAATTGGTGTGGTCTCATAAGTCCGCACAGACTTGCGTTTCTCCATAATTTCCATTACTGCCTTCCCCATAACAGCCGCCTCCTCAAATTATCCCGCAACCCTGCCTTGCCTTGCCTTGCCTTGCCTTGCCTTGCCCTGCCCTGTCCTGTCCTTACTGGCTGACTTAGCCCCCTTGATACAGCTTCAAGCCCAAAAAAGAGGGCTCCGCTAAGAACAGGAGCCCTCCCAAAATGATCTATACTCTATAGTTGCCTGTTCTGCGGTCCGGTTGCTGGTAAAATTAGTATCTCCCATTTCAGGAGAATCGTCCAGCTCTTATTCCTTATCTTCCGGACCCGGATGGCGGGAAACCAGTCTCACCAGATCGAGGGTTAACAGGTAGAGGGTAAGCGATGCAGGATAGGCCAGATACCGCGGCTCCCACTGCGGCCCGAATTTCTCCTTATACCGCCGCAGGCCGGAGAATCCGTACCAGTGGCCGCCGCGTTCAAAGACCAGGCGGGCCACCTTCTCCTCGCGCATCGCTCCGGCATTCCGGCCGACACCAGGCTGCGGGTCATGACCCAGATTAAAGCTGCGGAACCCCCGCGACTTCGCCCACTCCAGCAGACACAGGAACAAGTAATCCATAGTCCCGTTTGGGGTATCCTTGCGGTGGCGCATGAGATCAATGGACACGGTCTTGTGTCCGTCATAGCCCGGGGCAATGGAGGCAAAAGCCATGAGTTTCCCGTCAGCTCCGCGCAGCAGCGCCAGCGGAGCCAGCTGTAGATACGGCTTGCTGAACCAGCCCAGCGAAAACCCTTTTTCCAGGCGCCCGTTCAGCCATTCCTCCGACAACGTCCGGAGCTCCTGCAGCAGGTCTGCGGAATGTGTGGGCTCGGCAATCTCAAAGACATAGCCCTCACGTTCAAACCGGCTTGCCACACTGGGCAGATTGGCATTGCGGGGGCCGCTGACCTTGAAGTTCTCAAGCGGCACCAACGCTTCCTCGCCCAGCTTGAAGAACCGGTAGCCTTGGCTCTGATACACCGGGAGGTAGGCTGGTGTACCCTGGTAGAATACTACGGCGAGTCCATACAAATCCGCCGCCTGGCGGAACTCGCTGATTGCGTCATTGACCAGGTTTACAGGACCCAGAGGATCACCCAGCACCACCAGCTTGTCCCTTACTCTGGCAAAAGCGAATAACACTCTGCCCTCCCGGGCCCAGTAGAAGCTTTTGTCGCCCAGAAACAGCATATGGCTTAAGGCATTGCCCCAGCCTTCCGCCAGAAACTGCTCCAGCCGCGCCATATCCTTATCCGCGAAGAGCTCATCGGCCTTGCGCTGCGGCCGGAGAGCAACAAGCATAGTCAGCAGCAGCCAGGAGAAGATCAGTCCGCCTATAGCTGTAACCGCCACATTGCTGTGCTGCCGCAGCCATTCCGGCCGGATTCCCGCCGGGAGATGCTTCAGGAAACCGTGATGCGAATAGCTCCCCAGCCCATAATAACCGAGTGCTACAACTGAAGTCAGAGCCAGCCACCATACGGTGCTCCTGGTACTGAGCGGCACACTGATCCGGTAGAACCGGGTCCGCGAGATCCAGAGGATTAGGCCTACCAGCAGCAGGAACAGCGCCTCTTCATAATCAAACCCCTTCGTAAAAGCAAATACCGCCCCTCCGAGGAGCAAGAGACTCGTCCAGATATACGCTCTACGGACACGCAGGGAAATTCCCCGCGACAGCAGAATTAGCATGAAGCCGATCAGCACGGACAGATGATGGGAAATCTGCATCACCGGCAGGGACAAGAGATCCTCCGTGATCCGCAGCCGGTAGAGCAGCTCAGGTGTAGCTGCGGACAGCAGCAGAATCAGGCCGCTGGCCAGCACCAGCTTGCCGAGTGCCCAGACCCCCAGGTCGCTGAGGAAGGTGTATTGGCCGGGCCAGCCCCACATTCTCTGCCATACGGTAACGGGAGTTTCGACTCTGTCTCCGCTGCGTTCAGTCCCCTTCTTACCCGGCAGTCCGATCTCCAGCGCCGCCAGCACCAGTCCGATCAGCCAGGGCACAATGTAATAGAATAATCTGTAGATGACGAGTACGGCCATGGCCTGATCGCTCCGGATTCCCAGCTGGGTAAGTCCAAGCAGGGCAATCAGGTCGAAGGCACCGATGCCTCCGGGAGCCATGCTTAGAATGCCGGCAATGGCGGCAACGACATAAATACTGAAGACCGTAACAAACGGAGCACCGCCGAGCAGCTGACCGGCAATCATCCAGAAGGTCAGTCCGGCAAAGGCCCACTCCAGGAAGGAAGCTCCGACAGAAGCCGCTACCGTCAGCCAGGATGTCCTGCCCTGCCCCCGGTTAATCCACTTGGCGAATAGTGAGGAACGCTGGAGAATTACAAAAAAGGGCAAATAAAGCGCCATTCCCCACACCGCGAATACCAGCCAGCGATGTTCATGCAGAAGGGCATCCGCCGGAAGGATTCCGGTAAGGGTGCACAAGGAGAGCAGCGACAGCCCTGTAATCATCAGCGGTGACAGAAATACGATAGCCGGTGCCAGCACGGACGAGGGCACACCGCTCTTTTTGTAGAGCAGCGTCCGGAGGCCCGCGCCAGCCAGACCGGCAAAGCCGATCAGGTTATTGAACGTATTAGCGATCCATGCATAGCGGAAGGTGCTTAAGTAGCTGGTCTGCAAGCGGAAATGCCCGCGGATTAAATAATCATAAGTGCTCATGACCGCAACGGAGAGCAGGGAAATGCCCAGCATCTGCAGAATGGCCGGCGCGGGGACTGCTTTTAATTCATGAATGATCATCCCCAAATGAATCTGCTTCAGCTCATTCTGCCCTTCCCAATAGACAAGACCGATGATCAGCAGCGGAACAAGCGCCCTTACCGCCTTAATCCGGTAGATGGATAGAAGCAGCCTCACGAATCTGAAGCGTTCCAATCTTTGTTTCATTGAATGCATGACTTTGAATTCATGACTTCACCTGCCCTTACTGCTGAACTCACCCTTGATGCTTAAACATTATTCAGCATTTTCCATAAAACCTATTATAGCAATATCAGCAGCAGATGACCCGTATAACGGTTGTATGTTCACCAGAGTTAGACTGCCGGCAAAGTGTAAATCACTGCAGAGTCCGCAGTAACCGTAGGAATAGCTTGAGCTTCAGCGGAAAACCGAAGGTTGATTGATCCTGGGATACAAAATCCTGGGATACAAAAAATAGGCACCCGGACTGCGATCAGTCCGGATGCCTATTTCTTGCTGCACAAGGGTTGTCATACCGCAATAGAGAACCAGTCACCACGGCAATGGCGGTCCTCTTCTCAGGCATGCTGTTTAGCCGGGGTTATACCCGAATGTCAAATCTGCCTTCGCTATCTGTGGTTGCCGTCGCGATTTCCTGGACAGATGCCGCCATCAGCTTACTGCTGTCAGCAGGTTTCTCTGGAGGTGCAGCTGCACTTCCGGCCGAAGAGGAGCTGCTTGTCCCCTGTGACTTTTGGGCAATTTGCGCTTCGATCTGCTTGATCTGCTGCTCAAGCTGTTTGGTCTTGGTTTCTTTGGTCTTCTCGTCGTCTTTACTTGAACTTACCTTCTCAAGGTCAGCTTCCAGCTTTGCCTTCTGCTTCTCAAGCGCGGCTGTATCCGTTGCACTGGAGGACGTATACGAGGTGGACGTTGATGCGGATACGGATGAAATATTCATGCCTATCCCTCCTTTCACCTCTTCAATATAGCCCCTTCACCCCAGAAGAACGTTAAAATGCGCTGAAAGTTTGCTGAATGTCTGTTGTCCTAAGACTTGCGCGGCTTCCGGTTAACCAGCGTTACGCTCAGCAGGATGATGACCAGTCCGGCAAGGGTATTGGCATAGACCGGCTCATGCAGGAAGATGGCTCCCCACATCAGGCCGAATACAGGCACGAGAAATGTGACACTGACGGTTTTGACCGGGCCGATGCTGGCGATCAGGCGGAAGTACAGCAGGTAAGCCACCGAGGTACAGATCAGCGACAAGCCGAGTACGGAGTATACCGCAGCGGCCGAGGGCAGATGATCCGGGGCAAAAATAACCGCCAGCGGCAGCAGCACCACGCTTGCACCCAGCTGTTGTCCGGCAGCAAGCGCCAGCGGAGTGAGGCCGGAGCCTACACGTGAAGCATATAATCCTCCAAATGCATAGCACAATGCGGCGCAGAGCGAGTAGCCTACTGACAAGAGAACTGTACTTGTGAGCGGTACCGGACTCCAGCCGACCAGAACAGCTACGCCAATTAGACCAATGACCAGGCCGGCCGACTTGGCCAGGCCCGGCTTCTCCTGCCGGGTTCCCCAGGCGGCCAGGGCCGCAAACATCGGGGTCGTGGCATTAAGGATTGCCGCCAGCGAAGCACTCAGATGCAGCTCAGCCATGCAGATCAGGGTGAACGGAAGCGCGGCATTAATGGCACCGAGCAGCAGGAACTGCTTCCAGTGCTTCAGGATACCCAGCTTGCGCCGGGTCACAAACGCATAGAGCAGCAGGGCTGCTCCGGCAAGCGTAACACGCAGCTCGGTCGTGAAGACCGGCCCCAATTCGGGAGAGGCGATCCGCATGAACAGGAAGGAAGCTCCCCAGGCGAAGGCAAGCAGCAGCAGGGTGGTGAAATCCTTGCGGCTCATGGCTTGTCCGCTCTTTTGCAGAACAGCAGGTACGATAAAATGGACAGGATGCCTGCTCCCGCGATGACCAGCGCCATCGGCACAGCAGAATCACTGCCGCCAAGTCCGACTAACGGAGCCGCACAGCTGCCCAGCAGCAAGGGAAGCAGACCCAGGAGTGCAGAGGCGCTGCCTGCGGTTTCTCCCTGATCCTGCATGGCAAGCGAGAAGCTGGTTGTACTCACCAGACCCACACTGGAGACCACGGCGAACAGGCAGACCAGAATCGGCAGCAGCCCGCCTCCGGCAAGGAGGGTAACCAGCAGCAGGATACCGCCGAAAGTACAGAGCAGAAGTCCGCTAATCAGCAGCTTGCGCTCCCCTACTCTTGCGGACAACCGGCCGGCAATCTGCCCGGAGATAATAATGCCGAGCCCGTTAACAGCGAAGATCAGGCTGTACATTTGCGGGGATACCCCGTAAATAATCTGCAATACGAAGGAAGAACCGGAAATATAAGCGAACATGGCTGCTGTAACAAAGCCCTGGGAGAGGGCATAGCCCATAAACTTGGCATTGCCGAGCAGGATACGGAAGGTGAGCAGCGTTCCTTTGAGCCCGTTTTTGATCCGGCGTTCTTTGGGCAATGTCTCCGGCAGACGCAGCAGAATGATGGCCGCAAAGAGCAGTCCGAACACAAACAAAACTACAAACACACCCTGCCAGGTCGTTACTCTCAGCAGCTGTCCCCCGATGACAGGAGCGAAGATCGGCCCCAGCCCGTTGACAATCATCAGCAGCGAGAAGAACTTGGTTAATTCCGAGCCGCTGTACATATCGCGGACAGCCGCACGGGAGATGACCACGCCTACAGATCCGGCCAGACCCTGGATGAAACGCAGAAATACCAGCAGGCCGATAGAAGGACTGAACGCACAGAGTAGTGAAGAAACCGCATAAATCACCATACCGATAAAGAGCGGAACACGGCGTCCATGCACATCGCTGAGCGGTCCGGCCACCAGCTGGCCCGAGGCCAGCCCCAGCAGGAAGAAGGTCAGGCTGAGCTGCACCATGGCCGGACTGGTGGCGAAATGAGTGCTAAGCGCAGGCAGAGCCGGCAGATACATATCAATCGACAGAGGGCCAATCGTGGCGATAGCCCCCAGAATGACCGCCAGCTGCAGCCGCTGTTTCTTCGACGGGCCACCCTCCGCAAGGCTTGAAATATGGTTTTGCTTAATCATGAATAGTGACGCAACCTTTCTTTTGGCACCTCTTTAAAAGACGGCAAATCCGTTTCTGCTCAGGTCCGTTTTTTTATTCTTCATACTACCCGATCCCCCCCTGAATGTTCAATGCTTTTATGCATTAACGGGGAATAGAACGGGGGAGCAAATATATCTTGGACCTATACCTTTATATCGTAAATAACCGCCTGCAGGAGCCGGCCGGCCGATCATATCACTGATCAGCAGCCCCCGCAGGCGGTTGTCTGTATAGTTATGTCATTCTCCGGAAGCTGTGAGTCCGGCCAGCCAGTCCCTGGCCGCTTCAGCCTCGGCGGTGCTCAGGCGGTGTCCCTGATTGCCCCAGTGCGAGGTGACTTCAGCTCCCGCGCCGCTCAGCAGGGATTCCAGCTCACGTGTCTCCTCGGAGCGGATAATCGGATCATTGGTTCCTGCCCCGATAAAGACCGGAACCCCCTGCAGCGACGGAATCGCAAGGCCGCGCAGCGGCACCATCGGATGCAGCAGCACTGCCGCTCGGAAGATGCCTCCGTAATGGAAGAGCAGGCTGCCGGCGATGTTCGCACCGTTGGAGTAGCCCACTGCAACCAGATTGCCGGCATCGAATCCGTACTTCGCTGCAGCCTCGTCCAGGAACTGCTTCACCTCATGGGTGCGGAAGATCAGATCCTCCTCGTCGAAAATCCCTTCAGCCAGCCGCCGGAAGAAGCGCGGCATGCCGTTCTCGAGTACATTCCCGCGGATGCCCAGTACCGAAGCGCCGGGAGCCAGCAGCCCGGCCAGCGGCAGCAGGTCATGCTCGTTGCCGCCTGTGCCGTGGAATAATACCAGCGTCGGCTGAGTTACATCCGTACCTTGATGGAATACATGCGTCATATTCATTTCTGCTTCACCCCGATTTCGCGGATTTCAAATGGGCTTAAGTTATCTTCTATCGCCGCACGCTGCGGTTCAAACCATGCCGGAAGCATCAGCTTCTGTCCCAGCGCATCCGGTGCTTCATCACGGGCAAAGCCGGGAGGATCGGTCGCAATCTCGAACAGGATTCCGCCTTCTTCACGGAAGTAGATGGCATTGAAGTACTGGCGGTCCTGCACCGGAGTCGGCTGGTAGCCGTGGCTCTGTACGCGGCGGCCCCATTCCAGCTGTTCGGCATCATCTTTGGCACGCCAGGCGATGTGGTGGACGGTACCTGTGCCGCCAGCCCCCTGCGGAACCGGAGTAGCCTTCAGATCGATGATATTCCCGATATCACCGGCAGCTCTGTACCGGATATAACCGTCACCTTCAGAAGTCCGCTCCATTCCCAGCGTACGGGAGAGAGTGTCTGCTGTTTTGTCCGGGGCAGCGCTGTAGAGAACAGCACCTCCGAAGCCTTTGATCGCATGTTCTACAGGTACTCCGGCGAAGGACCAGGTGCTCAAGGAACCCTCTTCACGTTCCACCAGCTCAATCCGCAAACCGTCGAAGTCTGCGAAGGAGAGATAAGACTCGCCGATCCGGCTTACTTTGGTAACCGGAATCTGATAAGCGGCCAGCCGCTGCTCCCAGAACCCGATGGAGCCTGCCGGCACAGCATAAGTGGTTACGCCCACCTGACCGCCGCCAATTCTGCCTTTGCGTCCGGTAGACCAGGGGAAGAAGGTAATAATGGTGCCCGGTGCACCCTGCTCATTGCCGAAGTAGAGATGATAGACGTCGGGTGCGTCGAAGTTGATGGTTTTTTTGACAAGGCGCAGTCCGAGAATTCCGGCATAGAAATCAGCGTTGCGCTGAGCGTCTCCTACAAAAGCGGTGATATGATGAATTCCTGCAGTTTGCATAGTCATGATTATTACCTCCTGAAATTAGGTGTGTTGTACAATCTGTTTTTTCGTAAAATGAGGATGCTATCTTAACGTCCGCCCTGGGCAGCCGCCCGCTGTCTGTGGAGCAGGCTGCCTGGCGTACCGGCTATTATTTAAAGAAAAGTGCATCAAGTGAAATCGAACCCGGACCCGCCAGGGCCACCCCGACTGCAACCACCAACACCGTTAATGGAAACTCGATCCCGTTAGCCGTAGACCAGAACCCGTTAGGAGCATGGACTTTGACAATTGCGCCAAGCATGGTTGCGGCAATCAGCACAGCAGCTACCGGAGTCAACAGACCGAGTGTGAACAATAGTCCTCCGACCAGCTCCATCAGTCCTGCCAGCACCGCCATACGTACGCCGGGCTTAATGCCGATCGACTCCATCCAGCCGCCTGTGCCTTTGGGGCCGTAGCCGCCGAACCAGCCGAACAGCTTCTGTGCACCATGCCCGATAAACGCTACACCAATTACCAGTCTCATCAACAATAAACCTACACTAACCATTTTAAACACTCTCCATTCTCTCGATTTTAATTATCTTAACGTTAAGATATTAGATAAAAATTTTTGGTCGATCCAGACCCGCCATATGTGGGGATTAAAAGATAATTTCAGTTGCGGGTTGCTCTATCAAGCTGCTATGCGATTAATTAAACGGCCGGGCGCTGCACTGTTTGCTGGCCGTTGTCCGGCTCTGGCTGCGCCGCCGCTGTTCCTCCTATACGCCCTTACCCAGCTTCTTCAGCAGCTGAGTGGCCTGAGCCTTCTCTTCACGGTCCAGCCCGCCCATCAGGCTGTGTATGGAACTGACATGACGGGGGAAAATATCATCGAACAGCTCGCGCCCCGCTTCCGTAATCTCGGCATAAGTCACACGGCGGTCGTCCTCGCATGGAACGCGCTTCAGCAGTCCGCGCTTCTCCAGCTTATCGATGTTGTAGGTGATGCTGCCGCTGGTGACCAGAATCTTCTCGCCAATCTGCTGCAGTGGAATCCGCGTTCTATGATACAGGACTTCCAGCACCATGAACTCCGCCGATGCCAGCCCGTGGCTCTTCATATCCTTCACCGCCTGATCCATCAGGCTCTTGTAAGCCTTGGACAGAACAACGAATAATTTCAGTGATGCCGCCTGCTCCTGATCGATGGTACTGTCAGCTGCTGCGTTTGTTGTGTTTGTTGTGTCATTAGTTCCGCTCATAATGTGCACCTCCTGTCGTGTTCGCGTTTATCTTTAAGTTAATTATCTTTAAGTTAAGATAAATATACAGCATCCTGTAGAATCTGTCAACAGTATAGGGTGTACAAAAATTCAGACCCCATTCCGGATAGAAACGCCCCCTTTACATAACTAACATAGTTCAGATTAATTACAAAACTCTTGTGTGGAACCACAAAATCATATAGACTCATTTTCTTCGAAATATTAGATATCTTTTCTTTATGGATTATGTATTCTTTATCCCTTAGTGTCTGTAGGTGTATGTCACGGTTCATATACTCAAAGTATAATATTTCCTTGAGGTGAAACGACTTCACACCTTCCTTGAACAAAAATTTAACCTGTTGTGTGTCTTTTTTTCTCGGCGAAATGTACTTAACGGTATCTCGGAGTATAGCAGAAAGAATATCACGATTAACCGGTTTAACCAGATAGCCAAAGGCATGAACTGAGAACGCATAATCTTTGTAGATTGAGTAATTGGTTATAAATACTATCTTCACTTCTGTATCAAGCTCCCGGATTTCCTGTGCCAGCTCATATCCGTTCATGCCCGACATATCTAAATCTAGAATCACCAGATCAAAAATTTCTCTGTCCTTTAGCATGGCCATTCCGAAATTGTATTCCTTGATGCTGTATTCTATTTCATTGTTTAAAGCTTCTTGAATACAACAGCTAATTTGATTAAGGACGTTTTGTTCATCCTCACATATTCCTATCTTAAGCATCTAAGTCATCTCCATACATTTTTCTATGAGACCTTCACAATACAATTTTGATCTGTAGGTGGTCTCCAGATAACTCAGCACTGATCGTTCCGCGTATTTTATCAATTAGAATTTTGACGATCGACAGCCCCAGCCCTGTGCTCCCTACACTTCGCGATACATCTGAAGTATAGAAGCGGTCGAACAGCCGTGCCGGATCAACTTCTTTCGGAGTTGATATCGTATTCGTCATCATCAATTCTGTCTTACTATTCTTCAGCAGGGTGATCCTGATCTCGCCTGTGGCATACTTTGCTGCATTATCAAGCAAGTTCTGCAGGATACGCCGCAGCATATCCTCATCCGTCCAGACAAATACGCTATCCTCCGGGAGCGTTATCTGCGGATGCAGCCCCCGCTCTTCAAACATGGCGGCGTTCTCCACAACGCTATCCATAATCACATTCGAGTAATTCACATTCTTGAACTTCGGCTGAATTTCTTCTGAATCCAGTACAGCCAGTTCATAAAATGATTTAATTAATGTCTGCAGATGATGGCCCTTGCGCAAAACAATTCCTATTTGCTCACGCTGCTCTAATGTTACAGCTCCTTTTTGCAACAGCTGGAGGTAGCCAATCATCGATGTCAGCGGTGTGCGCAGGTCATGGGAGATGTTAGCTATGGATTCTTTCAGATGGTTTCCGCTTCGTGTCATGTTAATACGCAGCTCACGCTGCTTCGTCAGGTTCTTATTTATCTCTGCAGTGAGCACATTCAAATTCTTATCTATCAATGATATATTCAACTTCTTTTCAATAGTCCCGGATGACAGTTCAACCATCTGTTTAGTGACATTGCGTATTTGCCTTTTCAGCGAAAAGAGGCGAAACATAAGCACCGCAAGCATTACCGCGAGCAGAACAATAATATACATCATGGATTATGGCGCCTCTTTCCCCGTCCCTATTTGAGTTCACAAGTATTGAACCTCTGAAATGAAAGTGCGATGAACAACAACAGATACACTATCCCGGAAAGTGCAATCTCTGACGCCTGGACCAGGGAGAGAGAATAGGCTAAAGATGCTCTAATTTGATTCATCGGCAGAAACCGCAGCCACGGTACAACATCATACCAGCCCATCGGCCCGGCATAGGCGATACACATAGCGCTGATAAACAGAACAATCATCGATACAGATACCGTTTTAGCAGAATCCTTGAATATGAAGGCAAAAAATATACAGACTGAAAATACTGCGCTGTTAAGCAATAACGAAAACAGGATCACCCGCAGGATATACAAAGCATCATGATTCCATGAATCTCCCCAGCCCAGCTGAAAAGACATTCTTATGCTACCCACCACCGGACCCAGCAGCATTAAGAGGTTAAACACGGCTAAATAGATAAGACATTTGCTGAAGAAAATTTTTATTCTGGAATGGCCTGCTACAACCTCCAGGTGAATCGTGCGGTTAGTGAAATCCTGACCGATCATCAGAGCCACGATAGCAGAGAACAATACAAGCCAGACAGTGGAGTCATAAACCATGGCATAGAAGATCCCTATAGCGTCTTTATGTGTGGTCAAATCGGCAATATAGCTTTTGCTGGCAAATAGTCCGTAAATGATACTCAGCAGCGCACAGCCGACAAAAAATTTATTGTACTTTATGCGGTACCATTCCATCTGCATAAGATTATTCATGGCATCCCCCCCTTTAATAAAGTTCCGAATGGTTAAAAATCCTGCCGGCCGCTACGCAGAAGCAGCCTAAAAAAATTATTCCGACCAGCAGAGCCGCTCCTGTGGATGAAGAATCCCCGATTAACAGTCTCAGCTGCCCCAGGGGAATAAACCGCGCAACTTCTTTCGCGTTCGGGCCGTTCAGCAGGAAGATGGTCAAAAAATAAAACAGCGCTGGAATGGATAAGGTTTTACCGACATCTTTACATATGAATGCCGCCAGTAGGGAGATTCCGCACATAGCCGCATTCAATACAGCTGTTATAAGAAATAATTTTATAACCTCCTTCAGATCCGACCCGAAAGATTGATGCCCCCACCCGTAAATACCGGCATTAAGAGCGATACTAAGGATCGGCTGCAGGAGTAAAATCATGTTCGACCCCGCTACAAATAGGATTGTTTTGCTAAGAAATACATGGTTCCGTGAATGCCCAGCGCAAATCATGTGATACAGCGTGTGGTCTGCAAAATCCTTTCCAATGTAGAGCGCCCCAAATACACATGTCAGCAGCATTAAAATAGGTGCATTATACAAGGACGCAAATACACTCTCATATCCGGTAAGCTCTCCTTGATCCAGCATAAGGAAGCCGCCCAGTACTATAGACAAAGCCAAAAGGATAAAAAAGCTCCGGTCATGCACCAGCTTGTAAATTTCCGCTTTAATGAGACAATGCATGCTTCTCTCCTCCAATACGGTCGAGGAAGTAACTTTCCAGAGTATCTCCAGCCATTGTCATTCCCGTAATCAGGACGCCTTCCTTCATTAATGTGGACGAGATGCCTTCCATGTCATCCAAGTGATCATACAGCTTAATGGTTCCGTCAGGCATAACCTGATAATCTTTGATGTGCAGCCGGTTCTCTAAAGCAAGCAGGGCATTCTCTACATGATTGGTCTGCAGCGCAATATGGCGTTTGCACTTCTCATTCAGCTGGCTTTGTGTTAATTCTTCAATCAGGATACCTTGATTAATAAGGATATACTGCGACACCGTCTGATAAAGCTCGTTAAGGATATGGCTAGATATCAATATCGTGGTCCCGCGTTCCGCATTTAAGCGTTTCAGCAAGATCCGCATTTCGGCGATCCCCATGGGGTCAAGCCCATTAATCGGCTCATCTAAAATAAGCAGTTCAGGGTCATGCAGCAAGGCAATCGCAATACCCAGCCGCTGGCGCATTCCCAGAGAAAAATTACGGACCGCTTTTCTGCCAGTAAGATGATCATCCAGACCGACCAGCTCCAGCGTCTCCCTGATAACATGCCGATCGGGTATTCCCCGCTGAATCCGCTGGACTTCCAGATTCTGCACAGCAGTCATATTGGGATATAGAGCAGGCGTTTCAACCATACAGCCGATCCGTTTACGCTGCTCTTGCAGCGCCTGCTTCCCCGTCTTCCCGAACAGGTACAAATCGCCGCTTGTCGGAAAAGATAACCCTACAATGAGGCGGATCAGCGTTGTTTTCCCAGCCCCATTTTGACCAATGAAGCCATACATCTTTCCTCTTTCAATGTTCAGATTAATATTATCCAAGGCCAATGCATGATTATATTTCTTGGTGAGATTGTTGGTCGTAAGGATGATGTCACTCATGTCTGTCACGCTCCGTTCTACGGTTAAGCTGAAGTATATATTTACCGTTACTGACTATAGTAAGAGGTAATCTTAAAGAAATTCTTAATTTCCTCCGGGATCTCTTTAAAGAATTCGTAAAGTTATGGTTCATGCGAGGTTTTGCTCCCAACAGGAAGAGCCGCTTGCGCCATGAGCAAACGGTTCCTTCATAATAAGGCATATAATAATTCACCGGTTCTGGTCTGTTTTATACAAGCGGTAGCCTATTCCCCAAACGGTTTCTATGTACAGCTTATCCGGACTGGCTGCCTTCAGCTTATTGCGTATATTGCTAACATGAACATTTAGTGTATTGTCTTCACTCATATATTCTTCATTCCAGATGCTTTTGAATAGATTGGCTTTAGAGTATATTTTCTCCGGATGTTTCATAAGCAGTTCAAGAATTCCATATTCTTTGGCTGTAAGCGCAAGCTCGCGACCCTTAACCTCTACACTATGCTTCATCTCATCGAGCTGAATATCCTGATAGGTTAAACATCTGTTTCCCGCAGTATCCTGGTTCATTTTATTCCGCCGTAAGTTACTTTCTATCCGCGCGAGGGTCTCATCGAGATCAAAAGGTTTGGTGATATAATCATCTGCCCCGATCCGTAAAAGCTCAATTTTGGTTTGCGTTGTATCCTTGGCTGAGATCACAATCACCGGTACTGCAGAGTGTTCCCGCAATTCACACAGAAGCTGATCTCCGCTCTTATACGGCAGCATCAGGTCTAGCAGAATCAGATCATAAGATTCTCTTTGAATAAGTTGCAAGGCCTCTAATCCGTTATACGCAGAAGTAGTCAAATAACCGTGTTCTGATATGAAACAGCGAAGCAGACCGTTAATTTCTTTCTCATCCTCAACTATCAGTATATGCTCCAATTTTCCACATCCTTATATACTGCTATACTGCATCCACTGATGATTTCTAATCCGGCTATCTACCGGACTCACGGAACTTTCACAAATATTTTTTTCCTTTTATCCTTTATTTTAACACTTATTCTCGAAAAAACGATGATCATCATTATAATCAGATACATTTTGATTTCAGCGAGCCCGTCAAGCCAGTAATGTTGGCTGGAGTACCCTTTTAGAAAATTATGATACACTTGAATAATTGGTGTCAGAACAATATAGATAAGAATGGATATCGATATTGTATAGTACATAATATAGATCCCCTTAACTTTTATTGACCGGTTATTCAACAGTCCTTTAATTCCTGAAAAAGACTTTTTTCTTAAATTAGGAAATTTCAATAAAGTTGTCAGCAGAAAATATCCATCAAGCGGCAGAAAAGGGATTAAGTTAGTTACTATTAGCCCCAGATTTGAATAGCAGATAACCAGAAACAAGCTGTGTAGCGTGCCTTCCGAGAAGTATTGGCCTATTGCGGCTGCAGCGAAAATCATAAAGTTGCACAGTATTCCAGCAACCCAGATGAAGGCTCTCTTTTTGCGTTCCAGCGTATAGATTCCATTCGTTAGAATGTATGCCATAGGATTGAGGTACAGATACAATGTAATTTTCATTTGCTTTGGAATGAGCCCATATTTTTTGGCTGCTACAGCATGGGAAATCTCGTGGAGCAAAACACTTATCGTGGTTACTGCTAAAGAGATGATCAGACTTACGGTCGAGGAGTCCACGATTTTATAGATATTCACAAATAACAATTCTTTAAAAACCCCTGGTATTAAGGGAAGCGAAGCTATACATAGTAAGAATCCGGTCAGCAGTAATGAATGACTCGATTTCGCCAGGATGCTGAACATATTTTGAAAGCGGCTTAAGCTTACTGAAGCAATCTGTATGCCGTGCTTTTCCAGTTCGTTTTTATTGTCATATTCGATATCCGCATTAGTGATCAGACCTGCATGTTCAAATAAAGAATTGAGTTTATACACATCGAGCTTTAAGTTGTGATCGGACTGGAGAAAATCGTCTATCTCTGACAAGGTATGTTCCCCGTCAAAATAACCGGCTGCCTGCATGATAGCATCTTTATTTGCTTCCTGAGCTTCGATGTACCGATCAAATGTAATACTTCCTATACAATATATATTTTCCGTATTTTTGTTATCAAATAACAAATAAGCTTCCAAATCGGAAGCTATTCTGGGTTTTATCACATTATACACCTCACTTACTTATCTTCTTCACACAGCGCCAAAAGTACTTGCTCAGTCAATCCCTTCAAGAAAATGCATTCTTCTTCAGGAGATTTGAATATATCTCCGGTACCAAAATGATTGATTCCCATACACCCGTTGCACATCGTGTTATTAAAACAATCTTTACACTGCTCATTCTTCAGCTTATCGAATCGGCGGAACGGATTTGCCGGAGAATCCAGCTCACTCCAAAATTCTTCATCTACAGAATTCACATTCCCAAGCCTATGCTCCCAAACATCCGTAAGCATGAAGCAAGGATAGATATCCCCACTTGAAGAAACCGAATAAATGGATGTACCAGCATTACATATATGCCTGTCCATTCTTTTTGTTCTCAGATTGTCTATTATTCTATTAACAAGCATGTAGCCGTCTTCTTTATTTCTAATCACTTCCGGGATGGCTTTAAGGAAAGAATCCCTATTCTTCAGCTTGTATGCCGCTCCTTCCTCTGCGCTGACCGGGCTTACATGAACATCCGTAATTCCAAACCTTGCACCAAGATAGTTCACAACTTCTCTGACCTCAATGTCCTGCTCAACGTGAAGCTGTGTAAAGGTTACTTCTGCACTTTGGGGCTGTCCGGTCCGGGCGCGCAGCTTTTGAATGTTATCTTCCAGAATATCCGCCACACCGGCACCTGTATTCGCCAGCCGGGTCTGATTTGTAACGCTGCGGGGACCGTCTATACTTACGGTAAGCTTTATATCGTATCTGTTTACTAAATCAATAAACTTTTCACTGGAGCACATCCCATTAGTAGTCAGGCAAAGAACTGGTTTATAATCGATTTCTTTATTTTGCAGCTTCTGTTCAATATATGCTCCAACATATGCTATAGCATTAAGATTCAGAGTCGGTTCACCACCGAATAGTTGAATCACACCAATATTATTGTACCTGTTAAAAAATACGCTAAGTGCCTGTTCCAGCACTTCCCTTTGCATAACTCCCTTATCCGATTGATACGTTCCACCATTGGCATAACAGTACACACAATTTAAATTACATTCATTAGTTATATTCAACACTAATTTGTAAAGGCCATTCGGACCTGCTTGAAGCTCTGTCAGACTGCTGGTGGTATCGTTTACAATTTGGTGAAGATCGCAGTAATCCTCTTCCCCTATGTTGTACTTTTCTATAATTTCACTTTTGTTCATCTCTTCATGAATATCACAAATGATATTTTTAGTCAGATCATCTATTTTGAAAAATTTATATGAATTCGGAAAGTACAATACATTGGTATTGGCCCCCTCAATAATATGCGCCTTCATATTCTCCTCCATTTCTCATTTTCAGAACGCCAGCTCCTGTGAGTAAGCGTTCTGAAATGAATTGCAGAATCTTAAGTATTAATGGCAGTAAGCACCAAACCAGCCGTTAGGACATCCAAAGCCAAAGCTAGGAGTCATTGCTTCCTCCATAACTTCACAAGCATCCAGTTGCACTTCTTTCAAAACGATTTTGTTGACTTCTTTTACTGCTGTTTTGTTTTGCATTCTCGTTTTCTCCCTTCTGTTCATTGTTTTATATAATAGGATAAATATCCTGTTATATCTTTGATTACAAATTAATCTAAACCCTTGAATAGAAGACCACATTTTTCGTTTGACATGATTCCTCAAAATAAACAACAATATCTCTCATTAATACTTTATTATGTAATATTTATACTTTTTCTCTTGCTAAAGATCAATCCTTTGCGCATAGAACACATTTTTTTCAACATAAGATCAATGTTTCCCAGCCCGGTAGCCCAAAGAAAATCTGTTCGGAACAGCGTTAGTATCTGCCGTTATACACGTCTGGAGATTCCGTTAGAACACCTCCTGCGAATTTGACCTGTTCTCAGAAACGGCGTAGACTTTCAAAGGTAAAGATGAATTCAAGGAACATAATCCCGGCAGGCAGTTTTATCGAAGATCTTTAGATACAAACATATAAAGGGAGGCTGATTATGGAAGCGAAGGTTGAGTTGAATTCGCAGACCGCCGCGGACCTTGTTGCAGCGCAAGAAGCACGCGCGCCGCGCGTGCTGATCGTGACCGCCGTCGCAGCCGAGCGGGATGCCGTCCTGCGCGGCCTGCAGGGCAGCCGCAGGTTCCATGTCATTGCAGCGGGCGCCGGCACCGCTGCGGCTGCGGCGGGCACCGCCGCCGCTCTGGCAG
>NZ_JUEI01000090.1:0-29633 GCF_000802655.2 Paenibacillus sp. IHB B 3415
GTTATACCCCTAGAGCAAACCACCCGTTGGACGGGTGGTCCTGATTGTTTGAAAATCATGATATTCCGCGAAGGTACCCGGGCCAAATGTATGCGAAAAATCGAACACAATGTGCTCCTGGGAGAGTAACCGGGCCAAATGTATGCGAAAAATCGAATACAATGTGCTCCTGTGGGGGTAACCGGGCCAAATGTATGCGAAAAATCGAACACAATGAGCTACTGCGAAGGTAACCGGGCCAAATGTATGCGAACTGCGAAGGTAACCGGGCCAAATGTATGCGAATAATCGAACACAATGTGCTCCTTGGAGGATATGAGGAGAATTAGTACGCTTAGTTTCGCCGGAGGCTGCCCCATAAGTAGTCTGAATAGAGCAATGCAAGGTTGGTCCTAAATTTTACATAACTGCACAAGCCTCATGAGCGCACAAGCTTCAGCTTGATTCACGCGTTAGTTGATTCTTTTACTGTTTTTAGGAGGGCTCCCGCATAGCAACTGGATTCTCCATCAACTTTGTAAGGGATTTTGTGCGGCAAGGCTGGCGGATATGATAAATATCGGAAATCGGGTGCATCCTAAAAGGGGAATGGGGCGGACAGAAGGCTTGCACACAGAGCGGAGTAGCCTTGTTAACAAGCCTGCTCTAGGTCATTCGGAGCAGTGAAAACACCATACTAAAGCCCCTTGGCAGGAACTCTTAAATGATGTCAACAACATTCATGACGAAACCGTGTTTTCAATTTGGTGACAAAGAAAGCGCTTTGATTTACGATGTGTTCATAGGAGATAACCTTTCAAGCAGAAGTAAACGAGGGGGTCTCATTCAATTAATTAGGGGGGCATTTTAAATGGCCACAACGGCAACTCAGCAAACTTCATCCGGTGGTGCGCGGGTAAAAGTCCAGCAATTCGGACGCATGCTCAGCGGTATGGTTATGCCGAATATCGGCGCATTCATCGCATGGGGGTTAATTACAGCATTATTTATTCCAACAGGCTGGATTCCAAATGAAAGCCTTGCAGCATTAGTCGATCCGATGATCAAATATTTGCTGCCGCTGCTGATCGGATATACCGGCGGTCAGATGGTTCACGGCAAACGCGGCGGTGTTATCGGGGCTGTAGTTACAATGGGGGTTATTGTCGGATCATCTATTCCGATGTTCCTTGGAGCTATGCTGGTCGGTCCGCTTGCTGGTTGGATATTGAAGCAATTTGACAAAGCGGTTGACGGCAAAATCAAAGCCGGCTTCGAAATGCTCGTCAATAACTTCTCACTCGGTATTATCGGTGGCGTATTATCCGTTGGAGCTCTTAAAGGTATTGGACCTCTGGTTGAAGGCTTGACCAACATATTGTCTAATGGTGTTGAGTTCCTGGTAAATCATAATCTGCTGCCGCTCATCAATATTATCATTGAGCCAGCCAAAGTATTGTTCCTGAACAATGCTATCAACCATGGTGTACTTGGACCCATTGCGCTTGAACAATCACAACGGGTAGGCAAATCTATTCTATTCATGCTTGAATCGAACCCTGGTCCAGGTCTTGGTATCCTGCTTGCTTACTGGCTGGTTGGTAAAGGCTCTGCTAAATCTTCCGCACCGGGCGCAGTCATCATTCACTTCCTGGGCGGTATTCATGAAATCTACTTCCCTTACATCCTGATGAACCCGCGTCTGATCCTCGCCGTTATCGGTGGCGGTGTATCCGGTACATTCACATTCCAGATGCTGGGTGCAGGTCTTGTAGCTTCTCCTTCTCCAGGCAGTATCTTTGCATACTTCGCCATGACACCTAAGGGCGGATATCTTCCAATGCTGGCCGGGGTTATCGTCGCAACCGTCGTATCCTTCGCTCTTGCGGCCCTGCTGCTGAAGACTGTTAAGAAGAACGATGAAGAAGAAATGGATATTGAGGAAGCAGCAGCCAAGGTTAAAGACATGAAATCCGCCGGAACTGCAGCTCAAACTGCGGCAACTGCAACTGCAACTGCAGCTGCTAATGTCCGCAATAAAGGCAGTGTGAACAAAATCGTCTTCGCTTGTGATGCAGGTATGGGTTCCAGTGCCATGGGCGCTTCCGTACTGCGCAAGAAACTGCAAGGTGCCGGGGTTAACATTACGGTTGTCAATGCTGCAGTCAGTGAAATTCCTGCGGATGCCGACATCGTAGTTACCCAGAAGACACTTACTGACCGTGCCATTGCCGTGAATCCAAACGCAGAGCACATCTCGATCGACAACTTCCTGAAGAGCCCGAAATATGATGAGCTCGTGGAACGTTTGAAGTAAGACGCAGAAGTGTAAGATAAATTTATAAGCATAATGTCAATAAGGAGACGCTGGCCGCCAAAGCCAGCGTTTGTCCCCAAATATAAGAAAGTATATGTTCCACTATACTTTATCCTTATATTTCTTGCTGAAACGGATGCCGTCCTTTAGAGGACGGCATAGCCGTTTCTACTTGGTGTAGGGCGGAGGGTGTTCGCGGAATATGAGGAAAATTACCGCCAGACAGCGCCAGATCATATGGATTTTGCTCGGAGTCAGCGGAGAAATTACGGCCGCTGAAATCGCTGAGGCTACCGGTGTGAGTGTAAGAACCGTTCACCGAGAGATGGAGGACATAGAGTCTGCGCTGAAGAATTTTGGTGTGAATCTGATCAAAAAATCGGGGAAAGGCATACAATTGAACGGCCCGGAGGCCGGTCTTGCGGAGCTGCGCCTGTTTTTGCGGGAAGAGAAGCCGGCGGAATATTCTGGAGAAGACCGCAAGGTGTATGAGCTCTGCGCCCTGCTGGAGGCGGAAGAGCCGGTAAAGCTGTTTACGCTCGCCCATTCACTTAAGGTAACAGTCGCGTCTGTAAGCTACGATCTGGATGAACTGGAGCAATGGGTCCGTAAATTCGGCCTGGAGCTGGTCCGCAGAAGAGGCTACGGCGTTGAAATCACCGGCAGCGAGATCGATAAGCGCCGGGCGATTGGCCGGCTGGCCGCCGAGCATCTGGATCTGTCTGATCTGGTTGGCCATGGCTCCCAGGCTGAGAGCAACCCGGTCTTCCGTGTTCTGCTGTCTACGGTAGGGAAATCCAATCTCATGGAGGTAGAGAATACCCTGTGGGATATGGAATGGAAATGGACCGCGGAGCTTCCGGAAATTGTCTACATGGAAATGCTGCTGGGTCTAGCCGTAACGACCAGGCGGATTGAAATCGGCCGGAGCATTGACAGCGGTGAAGAAGCGGGTTATTCCAGAATGTCCGATCACCGCAACATTGCCGGGGCCGAGAACTTTGTCCAGCAGCTCGGAGCGGCACTTGGGATGGAAATTCCCCGGGTAGAGGTCTTGTATATCGCCGGATTATTCGACCGGGTGCAGGATTCATTCTCTTCTGCCGGCTTTGCCTACGGCGATATTGAGCTAATGGAGATCGTCTACAAGCTGACGGAGAGTGTGGTCAAACGTACAGGGCTTCCTTTCCAGAGTGACCGTTCCCTGCGCGAAGGATTGCTGGAGCATATCGATCCCGCCCTGAAGCGGATTCGTGAAGGTACCCGCATCCGCAATCCGCTACTTGGGCCGATCCGCAGGGATTATGAGTATCTGTTCAACATCGTCCGTGCCTCCGTAGAGGATATGCAGCTTGAGCTTGAAATTCCGGATGAAGAAATCGGCTTTCTGGTTATGCACTTCGGGGCTTCCGTCGAGCGGCTTAATCAGCTAAGGCGTAATGTCAGAGCCATTCTGGTCTGTGCCAGCGGACTTAGCTCCTCCCGTCTGCTGGCCACCCGGCTGACCAAAGAAATGCCGCAGATTGAGATTCTCGGCAATATTTCCTGGTATGAAGCCGCACGGCTGCCGGATGTGGACTACGACCTGATTATTTCTACCATTGATCTGCCGATAGATAAGGAACGTTATATCAAAATCAGCCCCCTGCTCACAGGGGAAGAGATAGAGAAACTGCTGAATTATATCCAGAATACAACGCTGCGTGAGCGGGAATCAGGCCCATTAGGTGAGCAGGACCGGACTATGCGGGATGAGGTTTCACTTGAGCGGCTGAAGAGCTACAAAGGGATTCTTGATGAAATGGTCAGCCTGCTGGAGCGGTTCCGGTTCCATCCGATTGACAACAAGGATATGGATTTGTCTGCAACACTGGTAGAAATGCTGGCACTGCTGAATGGAAGCGGCGTAATTGGGGATGCGGACATTGTGCTGGAGCGCCTGCTGGAGCGGGAGCGGATGACCAGTCAGGTGATACCGGACACAGGGCTGGCGCTTTTCCACACCCGGAGCAGCCATATTCATCTGTCATCGCTTACGTTGTACCGGCTGCGCCAGCCTGTGATTCTGGAGGGAGACACTGAGGTTAGAGTGATTCTGCTTATGCTGGCTCCGCGCAGACTGTCCAAGGAGAGTCTGGAGGTGCTCAGCGAGATCAGCGCTTTGCTGCTTAATTCCGAACTGGTACAATTGCTGGAGGAGCGTACGGAGCCTGAGATCCGGGGATATCTGTCCTCGGAGCTGCTTCATTTTTTCCAAAATAAAATTTAATTTGAAAGTGAGAGAAACCATATGAGTATACTGTCAGAAAATAAAGTAATTATGCACGGTGCCGCTAAAGATAAATACGAAGCGATCACTATGGCGGGTAAGCTGCTTGTCGATGCAGGACATGTAACGGAAGAATATATTCCCAAGATGCTGGAGCGCGAGGAAGTGGTGTCCACCTATATGGGCGGAGGGCTGGCGATTCCCCACGGTACCAAGGAAGCACGGCCGTTCATCAAATCCACAGGACTGTCTGTAATCCGTTTTCCGGACGGTGTGGATTTCGGTGGGGATGAGCCGGCATTCATAGTGATCGGTATTGCCGCCGCAGGCGACGGGCATATGGAGGTCCTGACCAACGTGGCGATGATTTTCACAGAAGATGACGCCATTGAGCGCGTAATGAATGCTCCAACTGCCGCTGATGTGATCGCGATCTTCGAAGGAGGCATGGAATGATGAAGGCTGTCCATTTCGGCGCGGGCAACATCGGCAGAGGGTTCATAGGACTGCTGCTGTCGCAGGCAGGGTATGAAGTGACTTTCGTGGACGTGAATGAGGCTTTCGTATCCCAGCTTAAGGAGCGCGGCGAATACCCGGTAACGCTGGCCAGCGATGGTCAGGAAACGGTAATCGTCAAAAATGTAACTGCACTCAGCAGCGTAACTCACGGTGAAGAAGTTGCCGCAGCCATTGCTGAAGCCGATCTGGTTACCACAGCTGTCGGCGTGTCGATACTGAAGCATATTGCAGGTGTTCTGGCTGAAGGCATCAGCAGACGGGTAGCGGTCTCTTCCGCACCGCTGCATGTGATTGCCTGCGAGAACGCCATTGGCGGCAGTGCTCAGCTCAAAGAGCTGGTGTATGCCAAGCTTGATGAAGCAGCCCGCGCTAAATCAGACGCTTCTGTTGCCTTCCCGAACGCAGCTGTGGACCGGATTGTTCCGCTGCAGCAGCATGAGGATATTCTGAAGGTAGTCGTAGAGCCGTTCTATGAGTGGGTCGTAGATTCATCACAGATGATCCCGGGCTATACACCTGTTGAAGGTGTGCACTACGTGGATAACCTGGAGCCTTATATCGAGCGTAAATTGTTCACCGTGAATACCGGACACTGCTCCGCAGCGTATCTTGGCTTCCTGCGCGGTTACGAAACCATCCAGCAGGCTATGGCTGATGAAGCATTGACAGCACAAGTCCGTGAAGTGCTGGAAGAAACCGGCGCAGTGCTGATCCAGAAGCATGGCTTCGATCAGGCGGAACACAGCAAGTATATCGACAAAATCCTTGAGCGCTTCCGCAACCCGGCGCTGACCGACGAAGTATCCCGTGTAGGCCGTTCGCCGCTGCGCAAGCTGTCGCCGAATGACCGTCTGGTGTCACCGGCGCTGCAGGCATACGACAGAGGACTCAGCTATGCTGCGCTGACCCGCTCTATGGCTGGCGCACTGCTGTTCAATGTGAGTGATGACCCGGAAGCAGCAGAGCTGCAAGCCGCTATTGCCGAGCTTGGCGCAGAAGCTGCTCTGGCGAAGTATACAGGCATTGCTGCTGACCACCCGGTTCATAAGTCCGCGATGGAGCATTATGCGAAGCTGAAATAAATCAATAGAAGTACAGCCGCAGGGGCAACATATCCCTGCGGCTTTTTGCGTTTCCGCCGCGCCCAATGTCGGCATAACAAATACGGCGCCCCCTTTTAAGAGAGGCACCGTAGTAAGGCTGGCATAATCATACCCGCCGAATTAAAGCGCTGCTTAGCTGTTCTCAAGAATCGTCTGCAGTGTAGTGCGGTCCAGGCCTTCAACCAGCTTGACCAGCAGCTCCTTGGCCGCTGCATAATCGTCGCTGTGAATAATGGAAGTAGCCGTATGGATATAGCGTGAACAGATCCCGATAACCGCCGAAGGAATGCCGATACCGCTGACATGCACCTGACCGGCGTCCGTTCCCCCCTGGGAGACGAAATACTGGTATTTAATCCGGTGAGTGTCCGCTGTATCCTGAACGTATTCAATCAGCCCGCGGTGCGTAATCATCGTAGGATCAAAGATGCGCAGCAGCGCACCCTGGCCCAGGTGGCCGAAGGCCTGGCGGTCGCCGGTCATATCGGCAGCAGCACTGGCATCCAGGCCGAAGAAAATATCCGGCTGAAGCAGATTGGCCGCGGTCCGCGCACCACGCAGTCCGACTTCTTCCTGGACGGTAGCGCCGGAATAGACGGTATTCGGCAATTTTTTGCCGTGCAATTCCTTCATTAATTCAATCGCCAGACCTACGCCATAGCGGTTGTCCCAGGCTTTGGCCATAATCTTCTTCGGATTGGCCAGCGGAGTGAACGGACAGACCGGCACAATCTGCTGCCCCGGGGCAACGCCGAAGCTCTGCGCTTCCTCGCGGCTGTCCGCGCCGATATCTATGTACATTTTGCCGATATCGCCGGTCTTGCCCCGCTCTTCAGCGCTCAGCAGGTGGATCGGTGTACTGCCGACAACGCCATTCAGTGTACCCTTTGGTGTAATAATCTGCAGCCGCTGCGAAGCCACTGCCGAAGCAAGCCATCCGCCCAGCGGCGTGAAACGGATCATTCCGTTGTCCGTGATGCCGGTAACCATGAATCCCACTTCATCCAAATGTCCGGCGACCATGATCTTGGGGCCGTTCGCCTCACCGCGCAGCACGCCGAACAGGCTGCCCAGGCGGTCCTGCACGAATTCATCGGTATAAGGTGTCATCGCCTCCTTGACATAAGCGCGCAATTCACGCTCGAAGCCGGGGGCTGATGGGAATTCGGTCAATGTTTTGAACAAGTCGAGTGTTTCTGGATTCATACATATATCGCTCCTTTTTACACTTATATAGGATGAACTTAAGTTATTGATAAAAGATAAGAATTTATATGCTCCGCGCATAAATTATCCTTATCTTTCTCGCTGAAACGGTACCGTCCTAAAAAGGACGGCAAGGCCGTTTCCACTTTCGCTCCTTTTTACACTTATATAGGATGAACTTAAGTTATTGATAAAAGATAAGAATTTATATGCTCCGCGCATAAATTATCCTTATCTTTCTCGCTGAAACGGTACCGTCCTAAAAAGGACGGCAAGGCCGTTTCCACTTGTCAGGATCAGGTGTTATTGCAGTGCCTTCTCACTTTTGGTTATTTTCTTTTGTTCATCTTACCCAGTATGAACATTGTTACGCCGATTGTCCATGGCAGGAAGGCATATGAACACAGTGACCCGGTTGGCGAATACTATGTTGTAAGGGCTCTGCAGGCAGGAGCCGGGAAAGGATGCGAGGAGAATGTGGCTATCAGGAAGCGTAGCCGCAGCAGGCAATCGGGGAGTACCCAGGAAGGTGCAGGTCCGCGGGCTGCACAAGCGGTACCCCCGCACAAGCGGTCCCCCCGCCGGTACCGGCGGGACAATGAAGCCGTGCTGATACTGGTGCTGTTTATGCTGCTGATTGTTGTGCTGCTTTATTTTTCCTGAGCTTAAGGGGACATAACGGGGCCGCCTATAGTGAACAATAAGGAAAAACATTGATTGAAGCACAACCCGGAGGGACGGGAAACGCGTATCCCGCTGCCCGCTCCCTTTCGTATCCCAACTGGAGGTGTCTGCATTGCCGGCAAAGACAAAGAAATCAGGCGTCAAGCTGCGGCTTGATACGCTGACCCCGCAGGATTATCAAGAGCTCAGCAAGCCTTATGTGCCATCCCGTCCTGTATTCAAGAACTGTATGCGTGCCTTCATATCAGGCGGCTTGATCTGTGTGATTGGACAAGGCATCCAGGAAGCGTTCATGGCTATATTCGATATGAGCTCCAAAGAGGCGGCAAGTCCGACGGTAGCCATTCTGATTCTGCTCTCCGTCATTCTCACCAGCTTCGGTGTATATGACAAGCTCGCCCAGTGGTGCGGGGCAGGTTCGGCCGTGCCTGTCACAGGGTTCGCCAACAGCATGTGCTCCGCTGCTCTTGAACACCGGGCTGAAGGGCTTGTACTGGGGGTTGGCGGCAATATGTTCAAGCTGGCCGGATCTGTTATTGTATTCGGCGTAGTTGCCGCTTTTATCGTAGGTGTCGTGTATGCCGTTATGGGCTGGGGAGGTGCAAATTAAACGATGAAGCAGCTCGGCAGTCAGACCTGGGAATTTACCAACCGTCCGGTCATTCTAGGCTCTTCCGCAGTAGTAGGTCCGGAGGAGGGAGAGGGCCCTCTTGCTTCAAGCTTTGATTTTATCTACGATTCACTGGAAATGGGCGAGAAGACATGGGAGAAGGCAGAGCGTGCATTGTTCGAAAAAGCTTCCAAGCTCGCGCTCATGAACGCGAATCTGGAGCAGGAGAAGCTGGAGTTTTTTGTCGGTGGTGATCTGATGAACCAGATCATCAGCAGCTCCTTCGCCGCGCGGAAGCTCGGCGTGCCTTATCTTGGCGTCTTCGGTGCCTGCTCGACTTCCATGGAGAGTCTGGCAATCGCCTCCATGATCGTCGACTCCGGCGGCGGCAAGTACGCACTGGCAGGCACATCAAGCCATAACTGTACGGTGGAGAAACAATTCCGCTATCCTACAGAATATGGCTCACAGAAGCCTCCAACGGCCCAATATACCGTTACAGGCTCAGGCTGTGCAGTAATTGGTGTCAATGATGGTACTGTAAAAGGCCCTTATGTGGTGTCAGCGACGCTTGGGCGTATTATGGACCTTGGCCTGAAGGACCCGTTCAATATGGGAACTGCCATGGCACCGGCCGCTGCTGATACCATTACAGCACATTTCAGGGACACGGGATTGTCGCCCGGCCATTACGATCTTATCGTGACAGGAGACCTTGCTTCCGTCGGTCTGCCGATTGCCAAAGATCTGCTGGCCAAAGAGGGCATTCCCATGGAGCAGACCGTCTTTGGCGACTGTGGCCTCATGATCTATGACCTGGACAAGCAGAAATATGTCATTGCCGGAGGGAGCGGCTGCGGCTGTTCTGCGGTAGTGACCTACGGGCACATTCTGAGCCGGCTGAAAAAAGGTGAATTGAAACGGGTGCTGATTGTGGCAACCGGAGCACTGCTCTCACCGCTGTCTTATCAGCAAGGGGAGAGTATTCCGTGCGTAGCTCATGCGGTAGCCCTGGAGAGCGGAGGTGAAGGAGCATGATTTATTTATGGGCTTTTCTGGTCGGGGGGGCCATTTGCGTTATCGGGCAGCTAATGTTCGATGTGCTCAAGCTGACTCCCGCGCATACCATGAGTACCCTGGTTGTACTCGGTGCGGCGGCCGATGCGTTCGGGATCTATGATCCGCTGGTGAAGTTCGCCGGAGCGGGAGCGAGCGTCCCCATTACCAGCTTCGGGAATTCCCTGGTCCATGGCGCGCTGACAGAGCTGGAGCGGGACGGCTGGGTCGGGGTGGTCACCGGGATCTTCGACGTAACCAGTGCGGGGATATCCTCCGCGATTGTTTTCTCATTCCTGGCGGCGCTTGTTGTCCGGCCGAAGGGCTAGGGTGAAGGGAATGGTTTAGGGGATATAGAATAAAGCGATATAGAATAAGGCTTTAAGAATTACCTATATGGAATAAGGGTTATGGAGTAACAACTATAGAAGGATTAAGTGGGAAAAGAAAAACTAAGTGAAATAAAGCTTAATGGATTAAAAATAAGTGATATATAACTAAGTGAAATATGAGGGCCGCCTTTGGCGGTCTTTTTACTTTGGGATTAGCCTGTAAACCGGAACAAAGTCAACTGATTTTAAAGATAGTAACTATAAATTTGCGGTAGGCGATTGCGGTGGGCGGTGGAGAGTGGCTGGAAATAAGGGAAGGAGAGTAGCATTGAATTTACGGGAAGTAGAGGCACCCTTGAAAGGGGCTTGAAGTAGGCTTAGTGTGGGAATGTGAGGTGTAAGTACGTCTGAATGTGGGCTTGAGGTAGGCTAAGTGTAGGAGTGTGAGGTAGAAGTGTGTTTGAGTGGCTTGAGTAAGGCCGAGTGTGGAAATGTGAGGTAGGAGTGCATTTGAAGGGGGCTTCGGGTAGGCTGATTGAGGAAATGTGAGGTAGGAGTGCGTTTGAAGGGGACTTCGGGTAGGCTGGATATGGGAATGTGAGGTATAAGTAATCTCAGCCTGCCGGTTAGCAGAACATTAGAGGGAAACTCCAGAAATCTTGCACAAATTACAACATTACTGGGATGAAATCTGCTGAAATGCAGAAATCCTGCAGAAAATACAACAATCCAGCGCTCTAAGCCGCCAAGTCGCCGGAAATCTTGCAAAAAGTACAACAATACCGGATTTGCCCCCTCTAGACGCGAGAAATCCTGCAAAAAGTACAACATTATCTAATCAGCCTCCCGAACGCCCCCGCGCTATCGAACGCCCCAGCCCCCGAACGCCCCCGCGCTATCGAACGCCCCAGCCCCCGAACGCCCCAGCTCCCGAACACCCCAGCGCCCCGAACACCTCAGCCCCGCCAGGTATTTCCGCCATGGAGTCAGCGTTTCTTCGAACTCGGTAAAAGCGGGCAACCCCAACTTTATGGAAAGGTAGCTGTGACGCTCACTTTTGCCAGTGGCTTCCCTGTGGGCTCTCCTTCGAGCTATTTGTCAGCAGCCGCCCTGCCGGAGGGACTGTCATCAATAGCAGACACTCAGCACGGGAAATACCGTAGACGGAAGATGCTGTGTTTTGCTGCGGCCGATAAGTGTTTCTTTTTGACAAATCTCGTAAGCCGCTCTATAATTTCACGGCCCCTAACATGTACTTTCACTACTCGAATCATGTAAAATGTATATATTACTGCTTATTCTGACATAGGAGGTTTACCATATATGCCCGTACGTCAAGAATCTACGCAAATTATGAACGCTGTCCGCACTAATCTGGAATCCTGTATACTCGGTAAAAGCTTCGAAATCGAACTGCTGCTCACGGCACTCCTTGCCGGCGGACATGTCCTGATTGAGGATGTTCCGGGGACTGGCAAAACGCAGCTGATCCGGGCGCTATCCCGTTCCATGTCTGGTGAATACCGCCGGATTCAGTGCAATCCCGATATTCTTCCAAGTGATATTACCGGTGTTTCTGTCTATCATCCGCGAGATGAGATGTTTCACTTCCGCCCGGGGCCGGTCATGACCAATATTCTGCTTGCCGATGAGATTAACCGGGCGACCACCAAGACCCAGTCCGCACTGCTTGAGGTCATGGAGGAGCGCAATGTGACGGTCGACGGGGAGACCTATCCTCTGCCGCATCCGTTCATGCTCTGCGCAACGCAGAATCCGATAGACTTCGAAGGCACCTATACCCTTCCCGAGGCCCAGCTGGACCGCTTCATGCTGCGGATCAGCCTGGGTTATCCCGATGCCGAGACCGAGAAGAATCTGCTGATTACTCATCAGCAGGGCCAACCGGTGGACAAGCTGACTCCGGTCACCGGTATGGACACCATTGCCGCCATCCAGGAGGAGATCCGCGATATTTATATCAGCGATCCGGTGCTGAACTATTTGCTCGATGTAGTCCGGCAGACGCGGGAACACCCGCTTGTACTTCTGGGCGCCAGCCCCCGGGCATCGCTTTCGTTCATGATGGCATGCAAAGCTTATGCTTTTCTGCAAGGCCGCGATTATGTTCTGCCTGATGACGTGAAGACCCTTACTCCGTTTGCCCTGGGACACCGCATTCTGCTGCGGCCGGAATCACGCCTTGATAATGTCAGCGTGGATTCCCTGCTGCAGAAGCTGCTGCAGAGCATTCATGTGCCTGTAACGATGAGGCAATAAGATGAAGAGCATCCTAGCGGGAGCGGCCGCTGTCATTCAGCCAAGGAAATTCATGGGCGTGCTTGCGATTTGGGTCATCACACTGCTCTATGTGCTGTTTCAGGGCGGCAAAACCTCGTTCATGCTGTTCATTATGGTATCGGTTCTGATCCTGTATCTAATCATTGGGGGGCTGGGCGGCGTCCGGCGGGCTAAAGGTACCCGCAGCCTCTACTCGGAACAGGATAAGCCTGATCTGCTCTACGCAGGCGGTTATCTGCGGGTGAAGCTGAATGTTAACATTCCGGGTTTTCTGCCTCTGCCTTATGTGGTGGTACGGGAAATTCTGAAGCGCCATAACGGAGAATCCTGGGTGTTCGAGGAGAGTCTGGTCCCCAGCCTGAGAGGGCGGGGAGAGCTGCTGTTCCAGACACCGGTGCTGGAGCGGGGCTGCTATACCTTCGAGAGCACGGATATCCTCAGTGAGGATATCTTCGGACTTATGGAGCACAAAGGCACATTCAAGGCCGAAGGACGGTTCCGCGTGCTGCCCCGGGCAGTCGTAGTGCCGCGCTGGCAGCTGTATGAGCGGAGAGCGCGCCTGTCCGGGCCTCAAGCCTCGCTGCTCCAGTCCCGGCGCGAGACCACGCAAATCAACGGTGTCCGTGATTATGTCTACGGAGACCGGCTGACACGGATACACTGGAATGCTACCGCGAAGACAGGTGCCTGGAAGTCGAAGGAATTCGAGCATGAATCGGTCCCCCGGACCATTCTGGTGCTCGATGGCAGTGCGGGTGCATATTACAGCTCAGGACAGTTTGAGCTGGCGGTTTCCATTGCGGCGTCACTGCTCGGATTCGGCATACGCGAGCGAATCGGGATCGGCCTGTGCTGCCTGGATAAGGATACGAAGGTGTTCAGTCCGGCAGAAGGCAGTGCCGAGCGGCAGAAGATGATCCAGTATCTGATTGATATCAATGCGGAGGGCCGGGGGCCGCTGATTGCAAGGCTGGACAAGGCTCAGCGGATGTTCCCCAAAGGTGCATACTTTGTGCTGATCAGCCCGCAGAGCGGCAAGCCGGTGCTGGATACCCTGCGCTGGGCAGACAGCCGGGGGCTGACCCCTTCGCATATTCATGTCCGCAACCCTGCCGCGAAGAACCGGGGAGAAGAATGGGCGGATGTTCTCAAATCACGCGGGATCACCAGCTATAATGTCAGCTCGCTTCATGAGCTCCCTGCGGTACTTGGAGGTGATCCTGTACGATGAAGCATTGGATGAACGGAGTCAAATCCTCATGGCATCACGCTTTGACGCTGCTCTGGCTGATGATCATCGCCTTACAGTGGCTCTCCTACACTGAGCCCTTCTGGCTGGAGGAGACCACAGCCGCTGTATTGCTGACTCTTGTTGCAGTAGCCTTAATTGAAATTATTATACCTGTTAAATGGATTTACCGCCTCATGCTTGAAGGTGTGGCGATAGTGTATCTCGTGTATCGTATTCTTCTGCATTACGGGGAATATGTTCCGAATCCCTGGCTGCCGACGCTTCGTGAACGGCTGCCGGATCTCATCTCACATATGAATCCGTACATCTGGTTTGCGCTGGGTGCCTGGGTGCTGATGCTGCTGTCATCCTGGTGGGTGAATGGCAAGGCGCGGATTCTGATGTTCATCGGGATGAATATTACGGCATTCGCCGCGCTGGACTCTTTTACAACATCTGTATTATGGCAGGAAGTAGCCTGGACCGTGTTTGCCGGAATGGGCTGGCTGGTCACCAGGCATCTAAGAAGCTTCCAATTGCATTATCCGCGGGGCTGGACCTATCTGCTCAAATATCCTTTCAAAGTAGCCCTTAATATATCGATTATCTTCTCACTTGTCATTATTGCCGGAGTGAATATGCCGGATGTACGTCCTACGTTAACCGACCCCTATACGGTCTGGCAGGGGTGGAACGGGAAGACGCCTTCTTCAGGCACCTCTTCCGGCGGCGGTGAAAGCTCAACCGGTGAAGGGACAAATGGCGCAACCACCTCCGGCTACAGTCTGAATGATGATAATCTTGGCGGAGGCTTTAACTTTGATTATTCGCCCGTAATGACCGTCACCTCCGATTTGCGCACCTATATGCGCGGAGAGATCCGGAGTACGTATTCCGGAAAAGGCTGGAGTGACGATGATACATTCAGCAGGGGAACCTTCAGGACAGTCCAGGTAGGAGAGCCTCTGGAGCCTGTTGCGGCCCCTAAGACAGAGACCCGGACACTGACGCAGACGGTTAAGCTGCTGGGCGGCAACAACTATCCTGTGCTCTTCGGCGGCTACTCGATTGTAAAAGTGAATTCTGTGGATGGAGTAGCGGAGAGCAACGGGCTGTCATGGCGGGGTGAAGACAGCGAGCTGCTGTGGAACGCGGCGGGCAGTGCACGCTCTTACCCGCAGACCTATGTGGTGACCTCGGAGGTGCCAGTGGTACCGTTTCAGGAGCTGAGTACACAGACTTATGAACAGCTGTACGAAAATCTTGTTCTTGACCCGTATCTCCAGCTGCCGGGTAACTTCCCAGAGCGGGTCCGTGCGCTCGCGGAGGAGATTACTGCCGGAGCACAGACGCCGTACGAGAAGGTCATGCTGCTGCAGCAATATCTCCAGCAAACCTTCCCTTACACGAATCAGCCGGATGTCTCACGCGCTAGAAGCAAGGATATGGTTGAGAGCTTCCTGTTTGAGATTATGGAAGGCTACTGCGATTATTATTCCACTGCACTCGTCACAATGGCGCGTTCCCTGGATATCCCGGCCAGATGGGTCAAGGGCTATGCGCCCGGCGAACAGGCGGAAATCCCGGATAATCTGGCGCTTCAGCAAGGCGGTCTGGTGAATAATAACTATACGATCACAAACGCAGATGCCCACTCCTGGGCAGAGATTTATTTCGGTGACTACGGTTGGGTTCCGGTGGAAGCCACGCCCGGCTTCAATGTTCCGGTGCTGACCCAGACTGAGGAAGACAACGTAGCAGAACCAGAAGTGCAGGAAGAAGAGCAAGCGGAGCCTGAACAGGAAGCGGCAAATACGGCCGCCGGAAGTGAAGGGTTCCATCCGGGTGTCTGGGTAGTAACAGGAGCGGCGGTTATTCTTCTGCTCTGGAGCGGCTTCCTGCTCTGGCAGCGGCGCATGAGTCTGCGGTTCCTGATCACGCGTCTGCGCATCGGCCATCAGCTGACTCCGGTACAAAAAGTTGTGGCAGAAACGCAGCGCTGGGTAAGGTATGCCCGAAGTAAGGGTATGCTTAAGAAAGAGCATGAAACCTTGCGCGAATCTGTGGAACGCTGGAGCCTTGAACGGCCTGCGGCGGCGGCAAATCTGTCCACACTCCTGGGCATGTTCGAGCGGGCGAATTACAGCCCTGAGGTTATTGAAGACAAAGACTGGCACAGCGTGTATACTGAAGCTTTGCGGCTCCGAAAAAGCATGAAATCCGGCAAGTAATGCTCCAGTATCATAAAGTACCGCTAACAGGTGGATTTTGACAGTTGGATATAGCGCTGGATACAAGTTTTACGTATGAAAATGAGGTGAAAGTTTTGTTTGAAAGGTTAGTTCCCAAACTCCGGGTAAATACGGTATTTGATATTGATCTGGAAGAGCTGTACCGTCAAGGCTACCGCGGGATTATTACGGATCTGGATAATACGCTGGTCGGCGCCAAGGCGCCTCTGGCCACGCCTGAGCTGCTGCTCTGGTTCACGAAGGTGAAGGAGCTTGGCTTCAAGCTGATCATTGTTTCAAATAACAATATGGACCGGGTGTCGCGCTTTGCAACGCCGCTAAATATTGAATTTGTACATCAGGCCCGTAAGCCGAGCAATGCCCCTTTTCTGAAGGCGATGAAGCTGATGGATCTGAAGCCGGAGCAGACGGTGGTGGTCGGCGACCAGATGCTTACAGATGTATACGGCGGCAACCGGCTCGGCCTGTACACGGTGCTCGTGCTGCCGATCTCCGTCAAGGATGAAGGCGTGGGCACAAGAATCAACCGCAGGGTGGAGCAGATTGCTCTGACACGTCTGCGCAAGCAAGGATTGTGGCAAGAGGAGGATAAATCTTAATGAATGCAGTGAACGACGACAAGAAACGGCCTGAGAAATGCAGCGGCTGCGGTATCAAGCTCCAGACTGTAAACAAGGAGCTTCCCGGGTATATTCCGGAGACCGCTTTTGAACGGGAACCCGTAATTTGCCAGCGCTGTTTCCGGATTAAGAATTACAATGAAGCTTCTTCCGTATCGGTGAACCAGGACGAATTCCTGAAGCTGCTCAGCGGAGTGGGCGAGAAGAACGCACTGGTAATCCACATTGTGGATATTTTCGATTTCGAGGGCAGTCTGATCTCCGGGCTGCAGCGGTTTGTCGGCAATAACCAGGTTATTCTGGCGGTCAACAAAAGCGACTTGCTCCCTAAGGTGACCAATTGGAACAGAATGCGCAACTGGATGCAGCAGCGCTGCAAGGAAGAGGGACTGCGCACGGCGGAGATTGTGCTTGTCAGCGCGAAGCGCAACCAGGGCTTCGACCGCCTGCTGGAGGCAGTAACCGAGCTGCGCGGACAGCGTGATGTCTATGTCGTTGGAGCGACCAATGTAGGCAAATCTACGCTGATCAACCGGCTGATCTCTGATTACAGCGACCTGGAAGAGGAGCTGACTACCTCACGTTATCCGGGCACAACGCTGGATATGGTCAAGATTCCGCTGGATGACGGCCATTACATTATTGATACTCCGGGGATTGTCTATCCTTGGCGGTACAGTGAACTGGTTGAACGTAAGGATCTGGGCGCTGTAATGCCGGAGAATCCGCTCAAGCCTGCAGTGTATCAGCTGAATGAGGGCCAATCGCTGTTCTTCGGCGGACTGGGACGCTTCGACTTCGTTCAGGGCGAACGCCAATCCTTCACCTGCTATATCAGCGGTACGCTGAAGATTCACCGCACGAAGCTGGAGCGCGCCGATTCGCTGTATCAGGACCACCGCGGCGAGCTTTTGTCGCCTCCGGGAACGGCGGATATGGATAAGCTTCCGCAGTGGCAGCGTCATGAGTTCCGCATCGCCAGGAATAGTGAGACCGACCTGTTCATCTCCGGCCTGGGCTGGATCAAGGTGAACGGTACGGCAGGTGCAGTTGTAGCTATACATGTGCCGCGCGGCGTTAAGGTGCTTACCCGTCCTTCGCTGATCTAACTTAAGCCGATGCTTCCGGAGTGAGTTTTGCGAAGCGAAATCAGTGAAGCAGATGCTGACAGAACTTACAGGAGGGCGATACTATGGCTGAGACAGGCCTAAACGGTAAGGATGGACACCCGGAGCTTCTGCTGGGTGTAATGGGCGACCCGATTGCCCAGTCCAAATCTCCGCTTATGCACGGTGCGGCGCTGAAGGCGCTTGGACTCTCCGGCGCTTATGTGCCGCTGCATATCACTCCGGACAAGCTGGGGGATGCCGTGCAGGCGGTCAAGACCCTCGGCTTCCGCGGGGTGAATGTAACCATTCCGCACAAGGTTGCGGTGATGGACTATCTGGATAAGCTGGATGCCAGCGCGGTGGATGTCGGTGCGGTCAATACGATTGTTAACGACAACGGTGTGCTGACCGGCTTCAATACGGATGGAATCGGATATGTCCGTTCGCTCAAGGCGGAGGCTGCGCCCGAACTCGCAGGCACCCGTATTCTGGTGATTGGAGCCGGCGGGGCAGCCAGAGGTATTGTCTCGGCACTGCTGCAGGAGCGTCCGGCGTCTATCCTCATCGCCAACCGTAATGAGGAGCGCGCCCATCAGCTTGCAGACAGCTTCCGGAACAGAGGGAACGTAGCCGGAACCGGTATGGAAGCTGTTCCTTCCGTTATCGGCAGCATGGATATTGTGATCAATACGACCTCGGTAGGCATGTTCCCCCACATGGAGGAGATGCCGATAGATCCGGCTTGGCTTCATGAAGGAATGATCGTAAGCGATCTGATATACAATCCGCTGCACACCCGGCTGCTTACGGAGAGCCTGCAGCGGGGCTGCATCATTCACGGAGGGCTGGGAATGTTCGTCTACCAGGGTGCCTATGCGCTGGAGTACTGGACAGGACTCGCTGCACCCGTAGATATCATGCGGCAGACTATTGTGGATTGCCTCGGCGGGAGTGCCGGGGAAATGATTTCGTCCAAGTAAGGTAATAATATATGTTAATTAAGGAGTTTGTTCATTTATGTTAACTGGTAAACAAAAACGCTATCTCCGCTCTTTGGCCCATCATCTGGATGCTGTATTCCAGGTCGGCAAAGGCGGCGTCAATGATCATCTGATCCGTCACATTGAAGAAGCTATTGAGAAACGCGAGCTGATGAAGATCAGTGTGCTGAACAACAATGCCGATGATCCTAAGGAAATTGGTGCCGCGCTTGCCGAGCAGTCCGGTTCGGAGCTTGTTCAGGTGATCGGCAAGACGATCGTTCTGTACAAGGAATCACGTGATAACAAAACGATTGAGCTGCCCCGCTAAAGGATTGGCGGCGCAGCCCGCGCACCTGTGCGAGGGTTGCAGCCGGATGAAGTTCATCGGATAATAGGAGGAGGTTGACCTCTTGAAAGTTGGAATAATGGGAGGAACCTTCGATCCTCTGCATATCGGCCATATGATGGCCGCGGAAACTGCACGGGAGAGCTACGGTCTGCATGAGGTCTGGTTTATGCCTTCGCATATTCCGCCCCATAAGCATGAGGCCGGAGCAAGCGGTGAGGACAGGCTGTCTATGGTAAGGGAAGCAGTTAAGGACCATCCCTCATTTGGCATCCTCGACTGGGAAGTGGTCAGAGGCGGGGTGTCCTATACCCTGGAAACCGTGATCAGCCTGCAGGAGGAATATCCGCAGCATGAGTTCTTTTTCATTGTCGGAGCGGATATGGTTCAGTATTTGCCCAAATGGCAGGGGATTGAGGAACTGGTGCAGAGGTTGACCTTCATCGGTGTCGGGCGTCCCGGGACTCCGCTTGATCTTGGGCTGCTGCCCGGTTTCATTGCGGAGCGGGTAGTGCTGGCGGATATGCCGCTGGTGGACCTCTCCTCCACGATGCTCAGAGCCCGGGCTGCCGAAGGGAAATCCATCCGCTATATGGTGCCGGACGCAGTGTTTGATTATGTTCAAAGGAGTGGATTGTATGGGGTACAGTCGCGAAGCGCTGATTGAAGCGGTTTCTGACCAGATGCCGGACAAGCGCTGGAAGCATACACTCGGCGTAATGGAATCCTCTGTGAAGCTGGCGCAGCGTTATGGCGCTGATCCTGAACGTGCCGAGACAGCGGCAATTCTGCATGATGTCGCCAAGTACTGGCCGGTAGAGCGGATGCGGGAGATCATTGAACAGAACGGGTTATCCACCGAGCTTTTGAAATACGACAAGCAGCTATGGCATGCCGAGGTGGGCGCTTTTGCCGCTGAGCATGATTATGGAATTACGGATACTGAGGTACTGGATGCCATCCGCTACCACACCTCGGGTCGGGAGAACATGAGCCTGCTGGAAAAAATCGTCTGTCTGGCTGATTATATTGAGCCTGGGCGGGATTTCCCCGGTGTGGATGAAATACGCAGGCTGGCCAAGGTCAGCCTGGAGGAAGGGCTGATCGCAGGACTGGATTCCACGATCAGCCTGCTGCTGGAGAAACGCCGGATCGTGTTCCCGCTTACGGTGCTGGCGCGCAACGATTTAGTAAGAATACTGGAGGATAAAATATGAGTGTACAATCAAACAAACTTCTGGAGCTGGCGCTGAATGCCGTTCAGGACAAAAAAGCAATGAACGTGGTAGCACTGGATCTGCGCAGCGTGTCGCCGATCAGTGATTATTTTATTATCTGCCACGGTAATTCGGATACCCAGGTGCAAGCGATTGCTACTGAGGTTCGCAAGGTAGTTCATGAAGCCGGAGGAATGATCAAAGGCATCGAAGGTATGGACGCAGCCCGCTGGGTACTGATGGATCTTGGGGATGTTATCGTCCATGTCTTCCACCGCGATGAACGCGAATATTACAACATCGAGCGTCTGTGGTCTGATGCCAAGGTTGTGGAAACGGTATGAGTCTGATAGCTGGAACTACGGTTACGCTTGAAGTAATGCGGGAGGTATCCCCTTACGGATACTTCCTGAGCGCCGGTGACCAGGATATCATGCTTCACTACACCGAGCTGGTCGGCAGCAAGCCGAAGATCGGTGACAAGGTTGAAGTGTTCATCTTCTTCGATACCGAGGACCGTCCTGCTGCTACAATGAAGAAGCCTTACCTGACGCTGGGTGAAATGGCGCTGCTTGAAGTGGCCGATATTCATCCGCGTCTGGGCTGCTTCCTGGAGATGGGGCTTGGACGCCAGCTGCTTCTGCCCATCGGCGAGCTTCCGGAGCTGGTGGAGCTGCGTCCGCAGATCGGCGATAAGGTGTTCGCCATTATGGAGCATGACAAGCAGGGGCGTCTTCGGGCCAAGCTGGCCGGAGAGCAGGAGCTTGCGCCGCTGGCGCTGCCCGCACCTGAATCATGGCAGGGGCAGACTGTAACGGCCCGGGTGTACAAGCCGCTTCAGATGGGTACCTTTGTCCTCGTAGATGCTGGTGTACTCGGCTTCGGCATCATCGGCATGGTTCATTCCTCTGAGCGCAGCCGGCTCTTGCGTCTGGGTGAAGTGATTGAAGCACGGGTAGCACATATCCGCGAGGATGGCCGCGTCAACCTCAGCATGGGCCACCGCAAGGAAGTGGGCCGTGATGTGGATTCAGCGGCATTGCTGGATTTCCTGGCTACCCGTCCGGGCGGCGGCATGCCGTATTCGGATGCTACGCCTCCGGATATTATCAAGCAGCGCTTCGGCATCAGCAAGTCAGCCTTCAAGCGTGCGCTGGGCAAGCTGATGAAGGAAGGGCTGGTTACCCAGAAAGAGAACTGGACCTATCTGGCCGGCAAGGAAGAGGCTGATTCGGAGCCTGAATCTGATAACCAATAGTTTATAGAAAGCGGTGTACGCCAGTGTCTTCCTATGGGGAATTTGCTTATGTATACGATGAGCTGATGGCGGATATGCCGTATCCGGATTGGCTGACCTTTGCGGAGACGGCATGGAGCAAATACGGCAAGCCGCGTACGGTAGCTGAACTCGGCTGCGGTACCGGCAGCCTGACCATTCCGCTGGCCGCGGCAGGTTATCATATGACGGGGATTGATCTCTCTTCGGACATGCTGGCTGTGGCGCAGCGCAAGCTGGAGCAGCAGCCGCAGGGGCGGCGCTTTTTGCGGGAAGGCAGTGTACGCTGGGTTAGACAGAATATGAAGGAATGGGAGATGCCGGAGCCTGTGGATTCGGTTATTTCCTTCTGCGATTGCCTCAATTACGTACTGGAAGAACAGGATGTGAGGGACGTATTTGCCTGTACCTATGCCGGACTTAAGCCGGGCGGAACCTTCCTGTTCGATGTACATCATCCGAATACGCTGACGCGCTACGAGGAAGAGCAGCCCTTCGTGCAGGATGAGCCGAACGTATCGTACATCTGGACCTGTGAGCTCGATGTGCCGCGCCGGGAGATTGAGCATCACCTGTCTATCTTCGCCCGTGAAGAGGGCCGCCAGGATGTGTACCGGCGTTTTGAAGAGACGCACACCCAGCGCGCCTATGATCCGGACTGGATGAAGCAGGAGCTGCTGAAGGCCGGTTTCAGCGATGTTAAGATCTATGCGGACTTCGAGTGGATCGAAGCTGACGATTCCGCCCAGCGGCTGTTTTATGTAGCTGTGAAATAAACCTTATGTATACAGTGGTCCTTACCCGTAGGAGGGTGGGGGCCTTTTTGTTGTTTTCTTATATTTTGATTCTGATTAAAAAACCGGCCCGTGCATCCGCACGGACCGGCCATCTTCCAATGTCCTTACCTGTGTTCGAACAAATCGATGGTGCCGAGTACAATATGCGCCAGACCAAATCCAAGAATGCCTGTTGCAGCCATTTTATATCTGCTGCCTAAAAAAGCTGCGCTGGAAGCAGTTACTACGGTTCCAAGAACGGCGGGTATCAACCCTTCACGCATTCGAAACACTCCCTCACGGTAGTTTGAAAGACATTCTTTAGTGTGGGTTACGGAGGGGACAATTATACGGGAAGTTCCTTACCCGGCCGGGAAACTGCATTTGTTGTGAAAAAAAGACCATCCTCCGTCCGGGAGGATGGTCTTGCTGATTGCGAAGCAGGTCAGTCTATGGCCCCCGCCGTTGTCACATGGCGGGAGGGATCGTCCACCTCATGAACATTATAGAGCACACGCGCCAGCAGATCCTGGCTGTAATTGCCGAAATGCTTGCCGTAAATGGTCAAGCCGCGTTTGTTGACCGGCTTGTCGGTGACGGCAATGCGGAAGGTCAGCTCGCTTTTGTAATCCAGCTTGATATCGTCAAGGGTGATGTCCGAGATGCGGCAGCCGTCAATGAAGCTTCCTTCATTGTTGATCCGGATCAGCTTCAGCATGCCGTACTGGTTAAGATGAGGCGGCCACCAGTCGGGATTGAAGGTACCGCGGGCATCTCCGAAGTCGCCGGGGCTGGTCCAGAAACCGATTTCGATTCCATTCACATAGAAGTACAGGTCTGAAGGATAGTTGTCGTTGAATCCGGGAGCCTCAGAGCCAATCTCCATGGAGAATTGAATCTCCCGGAAGGTCTGGTTGGCTTTGAGATAGTTCGGAATCCGGTATTCAAGGAACCCTTCAGCCATCCAGATAATCTCGGAATCAATCCGCTGGGGATCGGCGAAATAACGCGGCTCGTCGAAGTCACCGATAATGCTGTCTTTGGTGGCCAGTCCGCAGGTAGGGACCGCCTGATAATTGCTGTAATGGCCAACCTGGATTTCGACCTCGTACAGATTGTCGACATCCTTGCTGCGCAGATCCACCATCAGCTTATCTTTATTCAGATAGCAGACCTTCTGGATGCCATGCTTGCCTACTGAGGTGTTGATCTCGATCAGGCCGCTCTCCTCCAGCTTCTTGATATGCATCGTAATTGCACCATTGCTGAGTTTAAGCTTCTTGGCAATTTCATTCAGGTTCAGCGCCTGGTTGGTGGCCAGCAGCTCGAGAATCTGGATCCGGATCTCGGAGCTGAGCGCCTTGAAAATATCAATCCCGCTCATCAGATCTTTAATGTAAATCATATTTAAGGTACCTTCTTCCAGTGAGGTCATTAGAAAAAAACTATTTTACAAAATTATAAACTAATCAACCCTAAAAGGAAAGCATTCTGCCTTTATTTGTAGTTTGTATTTAAAATTAAGCTAAATATGAATTGAAGTATATTTTTAATATATGTTTTATTAAATTAATAAGCCGATTTTTTACAAAAAAACGTTTGTTTTTCAGGAAACATGCCATTTATCGATTTTAGTTTGAATAAATATGAATAGTTTTATATTTTATTATTTACAGAGGTCCTTGCTTATGTTATTTTATATCTGTAAGCGAATACATTCAAATGTTTTTTAATTGTTTAAGTGATATATGAAATGGAAGGGTGATCACATTCCGCACGGTTAAGGCTACCTGTGATTATATCAAAGCCAAGAAATGCAGCAAGAAGACGATGTATCACAGCTTCGATGAATGGAATGTGTGGTATCACTCCAATGAATCGGACACGAAGATTGATCCATGGGCCATAGGTCCGCCGCAGCTTGAGGATCATTGAGACGCTTCTGTCCAAAGCATCGTGGAATGTGATCCGTCTGGGCAAGAGGAACTGACACAGGTACATAGAATCAGAACGATAACGAGTACATTGTTTGCAAAAACATTATTGTAGATGATTTGCTAATTTTTATTCACTTAGGAGGAGAAAGTGTTGAACAAAAAGTGGGGTTTTTCAGCATTGGCACTTGTTTTATCATTATCTACAGTATTAGCGGGCTGCGGGAACGACGACAAAAATACGATAACGTTCTGGACGCCGCTTACCGGGGATGACGGTGCCTACATGGATCAACTGGTTAAGGATTACAATGCAACCAATCCTGAAATGAAAGTGAAGCATGTCATTACCGCAGATATGTATACAAAGATTTCGACAGTACTTAACTCCGGCAAGGGCGTGCCAGATTTGGCGATTATTCACGCCGACCGTGTTCCTGGATATGTTAAGCAGGGGCAGCTCGAGCCAATGACAGCCGTAACCACAGCCCAACCCGAAATTAAACAGGAAAATTACCTGCCGCAGGCATGGTCAACAGGTACGATTGAGGGAACTCAATATACAGTGCCTCTCGATATTCACAGTAATGTGATGTACTACAATAAAGATCTGCTCGCCAAATACGGTGCAGAATCGTTCCTTGACGACAACGTGGTAACTATTGATGAAATGCTCTCCCTGCAAGGTAAATTGAATGAAGGCGATTATGTTGTCAATGATGCCTTGCTCGGCTGGGTCATTCTTGCACAGATTCAAAACCTCGGCGGAGACATCCAGGAGAACGGCAAACCTGCGGTAAATACGCCGGTTATGAAGCAAGCCTTTGAAGAGGTTAAGAAAATCAACGATGCCGGACTGATGACACCATTCGGTGAAGACGGCTACCTGATGTTCCAGTCCGGTAACGTATTATTCTCCACTGACGGTACCTGGAGCTCTACGGCACATGCCGGGGTGGAAGGCCTGAACTTTGGAGTAACTAACGTGTACTCCCCTACACCTGACAAGTTCACGAACAGATCGTCTTCCCACTTGTTCACTATGCTGAAGAATAAAGACAGATCCGCAGAGAAAGTAGCCGGGATCGGCAGTTTCCTCGAGTTCATCCGTACGAATTCAATGGAATGGGCCAAAGCCGGACAAACCGTAGCAAGTAAACAAGTTATTGAGAGCCCTGAATATCAAGACTATATCCAATCCTTCTTCACCTCCAGCGAAAAAGAAATTGAATCCCTCTATATCTACACTTATGAGTACTATCCATACATTGCAGAGGCCGTTGATACGTACTGCGGAGATATCGTCCGCGGGAACGTGGGCATCGACGAAACCCTGCAAACCATGCAGAAATTCGTAGAGGACAAAATCGCCGAAGGAACAAGCGGCGCAGCGCAGTAAACGGAAGCGGAAATGATTGTATGAAGCAATGTGCCAGTAATGGCACATTGCTTTATGCCAAAGGAGAAAAGATTTCCAATGAAAAAGAAATTAAATTTGGCGCCTGTTTTTTTTGTAGGTCCACACGTCATCTTGTTCGTTGTATTTATCTTACTGCCGACAATCTACGGGATATATGCATCGTTTACCAAATGGAATCTGATGAATGAGCCGGTTTGGGTTGGTCTTGCCAATTACAAGACTATTCTTTTTGACAACAGCTCTACTTTTCATACGCAGTTCAACAACGGTCTGAAGAACACCCTGGTCTTCGTTCTGCTTAGTGTACCGCTGTTAATTGTGATTCCGCTGCTGATTGCGGTTGCACTTGAGCATAAGAAAGTGAAGGGGAAAAGCTTGATTCAGGCTATTCTGTATATCCCGGGTCTGATTTCCATCTCTGCGGGAGCCCTGATCTGGCTGCTGCTCTTCAACAAACAGCTGGGGATGGCCGGCAATGTGTTCGGTTCCAATGTCGCCTGGCCGACGCACCAGCCGTATGCCTGGATTCTTATTATTATCATCACGATCTGGGGCGGTGTCGGAGGCAACATGATTATTTACCGTGCTTCGATCAGCGGTGTATCCCAGGATTTATATGAATCGGCAGAAATGGACGGCGCAGGTCCGATCCGCAGATTTGCGAGCATCACCTTGCCTTCGATTCGTTTCCCGCTCATTTATACCTTTGTTATGACTACTGCGGGTGCCTTCAACGTATTCGGCCAGCCGCTTATGATGACTGATGGCGGACCGCGGCAGAGCACACACGTACTGATGATGTATATCCGTCAGCTCGCGTTCGGCAACGGCGAGTCCATTGCGGGAATGGCGTCGGCAATGGCAGTCCTGCTGGGATTGGTGATTTTGATTATTTCAGCCCTGCAATATTATGTGATGAACCGGAATGCAGCGTAGGACAAGGGATTTGACAGTGGAAATTGAAAAGGCAGGTGTACCGTATGGCAAACCAAGTGGCTGGACAATTGGATAAAGGTCCGCTTGTAAACGGACAGAACGTTGAGAAAAGAAAAGGTTCGGGCTTCAGCATTTCAAAATATATCTCGTACCTCTTTTTGATCATACTGTGTGTGATTTGGATCGTTCCTGTAATCTTCGGAATCACAACCTCCTTCCGGTCGCAGACCGAAGTTGTAACCTCCGGGTTCCGGATGTTTCCGAAAGAATGGATTTTCGATAACTATGTAACGATTTTGGAGAATACTTCAACGGCTCCAATCTTGCGTTGGCTGGTGAACTCATTGTTTATTGCGTCCATGCATACCCTTCTGGTCGTTGTTATAATTTCCATTACCGGTTACGGCTACTCACGAATGAAATTCAAAGGAAGAGATACGCTGTTCTTTACCCTGCTCGGTATATCCTTTTTTCCGGGGGTCGTGAACCTGATTCCTTCCTATAAAATCATTGATGCCTTAGGCTGGGTGAACACTTCCTGGGCCATGATTATCCCCGGGCTTGCGGGCATGGGTAATCTCTTTTTGGTAAGACAGTTTATGAACGGCATTCCGAAAGAGCTCGATGAATCGGCTCATGTAGACGGTGCGGGCCACTTCCGAATTTATTTCTCGATCATTGTGCCGCTGATTAAACCGATTCTGATCGTATGCGCGCTGTTCTCCTTTACAGGATCATGGAATGACTTCCTGTGGCCGGTAATCGTATTTACCGATGTAGATAAAATGCCGGTCACGGCCGGGCTGCTGCTATTGCAGGATATCTACGGGAACTACCGTATGATCGGGCAATTGATGGGTTCAGCAATCTTAGCGATTATCCCGACGTTGGTACTCTTCCTGTTTGCCCAGAAATACTTTGTACAATCGATTAATTTGAATTCTGGGATTAAGGGCTAAATACAAAAATATTCTCTAAGGAGAGAGAAACTATGACTGCAAAGCTGGTTATCAACGCAGATCTGCCTAAAAGCGTCATCAATAAAAATATTTACGGGCATTTTGCCGAGCATTTGGGCAGATGTATCTATGAAGGCCTGTGGGTAGGCGTGGATTCGCCAATACCGAATACGGACGGTATCCGTAATGATGTCATTGCAGCGCTCAAAAAGCTGAGCATTCCGGTGCTGCGCTGGCCGGGCGGCTGTTTTGCCGACGAATATCACTGGAAAGACGGAATCGGCCCCAAGGAAGGACGCAAGCGGATGGTCAACACCCATTGGGGCGGTGTAGTAGAGAACAACCATTTTGGCACCCATGAATTCTTCCGGTTGTGCGAGCTGCTGGAATGTGAGCCGTACATTTGTGGCAACGTAGGCAGCGGCACAGTCCAGGAGATGTCAGAATGGGTGGAGTATATGACCTTTGATGGCGAATCACCGATGGCGGCCTGGCGGCAGGAGAACGGCCGTGAACAACCATGGAAGCTTAAATATTTCGGTGTCGGCAACGAGAACTGGGGCTGCGGCGGAAATATGCGTCCTGAATACTACGCGGATCTGTACCGCCGTTATCAGACGTATACCCGGAACTACGGGGATAACCGGCTCTACAAGATTGCCGGTGGAGCGAATGTGGATGATTACAACTGGACTGAAATCCTGATGAGAGAAGCCGGCCAGTTCATGGACGGGCTAAGCCTTCATTCCTACACCATCCCCGGCAGCTGGGAAGAGAAACGCCAATCGCTCGGTTTCGATGAAGCTGAATGGTTCGAAACGATGCAGAAATCACTTCATATGAACGAGCTCATTACCCGGCATTCAGCCATCATGGATAAGTATGATCCACAGAAGCGGGTAGGATTGATTATAGATGAATGGGGTACATGGTTCCTGAACGAGCCCGGAACCAATCCGGGATTCCTGTATCAGCAGAACACACTCAGAGATGCGCTCGTGGCAGGCATTCATCTGAATATTTTCCACAATCACAGCGACCGAGTGCAAATGACTAATATTGCTCAAATGGTCAATGTGCTGCAGGCACTGATCTTGACCGAAGGCGACCAAATGCTGCTTACACCTACATATCACGTGTTTGATATGTATAAGGTGCATCAGGATAATGAGCTGCTGGAGGTCTCTTTACAGAGTCCGGATTACATCTTCGGCGGGGTCACAATTCCTCAACTGAGCGTCTCTGCATCCCGCGATGGAGAAGGCAAGGTCTATGTCTCCCTGTGCAACATCAGCCATGAAGCGGCAGCCAGTCTAAGCCTCGACATTTGCGGTATCACACTAAGCACTGTAAGCGGGCAGATTCTGACGCATGGCGAGCTCGGTGCGCACAATACATTTAACAATCCGGATACTGTAGCGCCGGCTGCCTTCGAAGGCGTGTCTTTGAACGATGGAACTTTGGACTGCGAGCTTCCGCCGGCCTCAGTAGTCGTTATTACACTGGGATAAAACCCTATGCCCGAGATTCCGCACATGAACCGCAGGGAAGGCTGCAAGAGCTGCGATGACAACTTCGTCAGCCCGGAAAAATGGAACGGCTGATTGAAATTGCCACCCGGGTAAGACCGCTTGCAACGTAGGAACAATACAAGACACACATAGAGCAGTGCCGGGATTGATTTCAGTTCGGTAACACCTGCCGCTACTGCTGCTGCTTCGTGGAAGTAAGTACCCGGCTTCAGGATTTGCTGTGCCCTTATCCCACCGCTTCTCGGTGGAACTGAGGCCCGCGAACCTGATGACGGCAAATCCTCGTCCTTCCTCGGTACATTCGGTATGCTCAGGTCTGAGTTACACAGCCGTTTAATACTTCTGAACAGACCAAAGGAGAAACCATGATGATTACAAATAGAGAGTACAGTAATCCGCTTGTAGAGCAGAGAGCGGACCCTTGGGTGTACAAACATACAGACGGCTATTACTATTTCACGGCATCCGTACCGGAATATGACCGGATTGAAGTACGTAGAGCTGCAACGATTGAGGGGCTGAGAGAAGCAATACCAGTCGTAGCCTGGCGCAAATATGAGACGGGTCCGCTCAGCGCCAATATCTGGGCTCCCGAAATCCATTACATTGATGGCAGATGGTATATTTATTTCGCTGCCGCCCGGACCACCGAAACGAAGGAAGGGC
>NZ_JUEI01000091.1:0-21101 GCF_000802655.2 Paenibacillus sp. IHB B 3415
GGGCGGAATAAAGGCGCTGGTGTCCGTAAGGACCGGCACTCAGGTGCTTTACGCAGGCTTAACGTCTCTGCTGTCCGTAACGAAAGCTACTCACTTGAAAAACCGTTGTGTGACGTCTACTTTCTTGACAGGGGTCCATTAATCCCACTAACGGCGCCGGAAATTCCTAACGCTTACTGCGCGGCCTGTTTTCTGAACTCGCTGGGCGTTACCGATAGCGCCTGCTTGAAGATTTTACAGAAATACATCGATGAATTGAAGCCACAGGCATTCCCGATCTCCAGAATGGAAAGAGTGGAATTCACAAGCAGATTGCAGGCATGCTGGATCTTGATATTGTTCAGATATTGGATCAGGGTAAGCCCGGTCGCTTCTTTAAAAACATGGCATAAATAATATTTGGACATGAAAAACTCTTCGGCGATTTCTTCGATTTTGCTGATCCGGTTATAGTTCTGACTGATGTATAGCAGGATCGGGGCGAAGTTTGCGTAGGCCGCAGGCACATGCTCCACTCTGGGTGATCTTACATTCTCATTCAGGATGTTCAGGATATCCGCTAAATAGATGAAAATCCGGTTAGAGGGATCATCAATGTTCTCCTTGTCGAGCAGAAGCAGCAGCTTCTTAATTCTCGGGAAGGTTTCTTTGCTGGTGGAGATGATTTCTTTGTCGAAGCAGCTGAGCAGCGACTGAATCGAGCGGTCCGTGAAGTGCAGCCGCAGGAAGCGGTCGGTGAAATACAGGCAGGTCCTGGCGCAGGAGTGATTGCCCCGGCTTTTGTGAAAGGAGTTGGGCTTGAATAAGGCCACGTCATGCATCGTGATGTCATACAAGGCGTCATTGACCACGAAATGATGATAACCGTCTTCGAGAAAATATAGCTCGTACGAGTTGTGATAGTGGAACGCCGGCATCTCGTAGTTGGAGTCATGTTTCTCGTATTCCATGGAGAATAACGGATGGGCTTGATATAAATCAGCTTTCATAAATGACGCCTCCCTTAATCAATAGCAATATAATACAACAAATCACGAAATGAACAATATACTAAAAGATTATTGCTGTGATTTGCTGTATATTCGAGTCAATAATGATTGAGCTAAAGATATATCCAATTTAGATGTTGATCGTACTGCGGTGAATATTTGGACTTCCGGCCGCTGTTGTATTTGGATTTCTTGATTCGAACCGCTCTTCGCGGTAGAAATCCAAATACAAAGGCGGACGCTGACGCTCTCTCCAGTTCCAAAATTCCCCTGCGTACTTTCATCAGGTTATTGTCTCTTTCTTAGTTCAATCAAAGTAGATTCATATACAGGAGGTTAATTTCGTGGAGTACGAATTATTTAAGAGAAACACCACAGTCCAAATCTACATGTCCGAAACAGAGAACAGCGCGGTACATATAGCGGTTAACAACCTGATTCGGGATATTGCGGCGGTATGCGGCTGTAAGGCGGTCCTTTCCCAAGAGATCGGTCAATGCAGTATTGTAATCGGGACGGTAGGTAACGGAGCGGTGGCTGAGAACCTAACAGGGAAGCAGTTATCGCTTGACAAGCTTAAGGCTGAAGGCGCTTACCGCTGGGAGGCTTTTATTCATGAGCTGGCGGACGGTGTATTGTACATCATCGGTACAGACAGAAGAGGAACTATTTTCGGAATATACGACTTATGTGAGCAGCTCGGGGTTTCCCCTTGGTATTACTGGGCGGATGTCCCGGTTAAGGTCAAAGACAACTTCAGTCTTCCTGCGGATTACTCCAAGGCAGATTGGCCGTCTGTAAAATATAGAGGGATCTTCCTGAATGATGAGGAGGAGCTGAATGATTGGGCGAAGCTGCATACCGCTGACAATACGATTGGCCCTGAGGCGTACGGGAAGATTTTTGAGCTGCTGCTCCGGTTGAAAGCGAATTATATCTGGCCGGCGATGCATGTTAATTTCTTCAATGGTGACCTGCGGAATGGCGCTCTTGCTGAAGAGATGGGGGTTGTTGTCGGGACGTCCCACTGTGATATGCTGCTGCGCAGCAACCAGAACGAATGGACACCGTGGATTATAAGCAAAGGGTATACGGATGCCGTCTATGACTACTCTATTGAAGGCAGAAACCGCGAGATTCTGCTGAAGTACTGGCAGGAAAGTGTGGAACAGAACAGGGATTACGAAGTCAGCTTTACGATGGGCATGCGCGGCATTCATGATTCCGGATTTCATACGAAGGCAATCGATGAAGATGATTCCTTAAGCGCGGAGGAGAAGACCACGGCTAAGGTCCGCCTGCTCGGTGAAATTATTAAGGATCAGCGGAAGATTCTGCTACAAGTACTCGGAGAAGCCAAGGGAACCGATGTGCTGCAGACTTTTATCCCCTATAAAGAGGTGCTGGATCTATACAATCTTGGTCTTGAAGTGCCGGAGGATGTCACACTGATCTGGGCGAATGACAATTTCGGGCATATGCGCCGTTATCCGAATGAGGCGGAACGGGAGCGCAGCGGCGGGAACGGGCTGTATTATCATTCCTCCTACTGGGCGCATGGGGGAACGGCCATGAGTTATCTGTTTATTAATTCAATTCCCCTGGCGCATACCGGCAATGAACTCCGGAAGTCCTATGAATCGGGTATCCGCAATATATGGGTGCAGAATATAGGCGGACTCAAGCCGCTGGAGCAGGATATGGAATTCTTCTTGCGCTGCGGCTGGGAAACAGGGAAAGAAACGGGAATCACCAGGAACACCCGGCAGTTCACCGAGCACTGGATCAATACGAATTTCTCCGGCAATCATGGTGCTGAAGCGGCTGAGTTATATGAAGTTTTTGCCCAGGTAACCAATGTGCGGAAGATTGAACATATGAATTCAGATGTTTTCACGCAAACGGTGCTGGGGGATGAGGCCGGGCGCAGGCTGATGAAGCTTGAGGATATTTTTAGACGGGGAAATGTCATTCTGGATAGCCTGCCGCCGGAGGAGCGTTCTGCATTCTTCCAATTGTTCCTGATGAAGATTCACGCATCCTATTATACCAACCATGAATTCTATTATGCCGACCGCAGCAACCTCGTTTACGAGCGTGGAAATATGCAGGCAGCGGACAAGTATGCGGAGCTATCCGGTAAAATGCTGGATTACAAGCGGACCATGCTGCATTTCTACAATTATAAGCTAAGCGGAGGAAAATGGGAGGGCATCCTCACACCAGAGAGCTTTCCGCCGCCGCCGACAGCGATGTTTCCGGCTAGAAAGCCTGCCCTGAGCATTTCCGGAAGCGGTGTAAAGGTGAATCTGTGGAATGATGATGAGGTACTCTCATTCTCAGTTTATGGGATGACGCAGAAGTGGATCGAGCTTGGGAACCAGGGTGCAGGCAGCATTCCTTATTCTATCGAAGTCACTGAAGGTACGGACTGGATTACCCTCTCGGATGATGAAGGCATGATCCACACCGAGAAGAGGATTCTAGTGTCGGTATTGAATCCTGCGGAGCATGCGGGTAAGCAGGGAGTTATTAATGTCCATGATCATAGGGACGGCAGTGTGATTCCGGTTAAGGTTCAGGTTGAGGAAGCCTTAGAGCTAACCGAAGGAGCTGCTGCCGGTTATATTGAAGCGGACGGTTATGTATCCATCCCGGCTGCGGGATACGACCGGAATATTTTCCATGATGATGTGAATGGGGACGCTGTGAAGTCTGGCTGGGTAACGGTGCCGGGGATCGGAAGACATGAGGGGGATGCGGTGATGGCCTGGCATTGGGAGCCCGGTGCAGCCGGAGGTGTGCTGAAGGATAATCCTCATCTGGAATATGATCTATATCTGCAGCATAGCGGGAAGTTTGAACTGGAAATTTACCGTTTCCTCACTTTGAACTCCACGGGACAGATCCGGTTCGGCGTTGGCATTGATGAAGCTGAGCCGTTTATTGTAGAAAGTGATACAACGGACGAATGGCTTGGCGCGTGGAAGGAAGCAGTCTTCGATAATGGCGAGAAAATAACTGTAGAGCTTCCGTTCCTCGCTTCAGGACCGCATACCCTGAAAATCTACATGGTCGACCGTTATGTGACCCTTACAAAACTTGTGCTGTACACCACCGTGCACAGCGGAAGCAATCTGGGTCCGGTTTACAGCAGACGTGGTGAAACACCGGTTCACGCGTATGGACTGGAGGGGCCGGATGTACAGTGGGATGAACTGGAACGTTTGTGTAGCGGGTTATACTTAACCAGTATAGATGAGGTTCCGCCTCCTAACGTCTTGTATGCGGACCGGGAGTTCTTCCAGACGATGAACACTCAGATATTTAATAAGCTTGTGAATTCCCCGCAGACTGAGCTAGGTGAGGCGCGTTATGCTAACATCAGCGGAAGTGACGGGAGTAAGGATTGGCTTCAGGTGTTTGGTTCGGGTGTTTTCGTTGAACAGGACGGGGTTCTGGCGATTGAAGCGGAATATGCGCTGGAGAATTCAGCGAATGCTTATCTCACGCCGGCTGCTGACGGAAGCTGCCTGAGCTGGAGCCATCTGCAGGCGGAAACGAACGGACGGACCGGGCTGGCGATGCATGTTGCCACGCCGGGAATCCGCTGGGATCACCCGGAGCAGGCACCGGCTATGAACTACCGGCTAAATATCAGTACACCGGGAACTTACCAGGTCTGGGTGCTGCTCCGGCATTATAATGACAAGTCGGACTCCTGCTACCTGGCGCTGGATGGCGAGGTGCAGCCGATATCCGAGCAGTTCGGCGGAGGTACGCTGCATACGTACAACACCGCATATGTGTACTATTGGTGTGCGATCTCTGACCTTGCGCTCACGGCTGGTGAGCAAGTGCTGTCCGTCATGGCCAGAAAGTCGCAGCTGCGGATCGACCGGATCTACTTGACCACCGGTGATGAGCTGCCGCCAGTTGATGCGGAGTGGAAGGACTCGGAGCGAAGATAGCTCGGGGAATTGAGGAACTCGAGGGAATCGAGGGAATCAAGGGAATCAAGGAAATCAAGGAAATCAAGGGAATAAAAGCGGCAGCCGGGAATTGGATTTCCCGGGCTGCTGTTTTTTGGTTAAGGATATAGAGGGCTCCCTCTGAATCCACCGGAAGTGGGCAAACTGAAGAAATGAAGGGCATAATGGACCGCTGTCAAGAAAGTAGACGTCACACAACGGTTTTTCAAATGAATAGCTTATCGTTACGGACAGCAGAGACGTTAAGCCAGCGGAAAGTACCTGATTGCCGTTCCATACGGACACCAGCGCCTTTATTCCACCCGAAAAGTGGAGCTGGCCTATGAAAAGTGGAGGATAAGGGCTGTGGTGTCCGCAAACACGACAAAAGGGCCAACTATGAGTGAATAAGGGCTGTGGTGTCCGTAAGGGGCAGATTGGGCTTGTAATTGGACCCGAAGAGAAGGCATTCGCCCTCTATAACCTGCTCCAACGCCACATTTGGCTTACTGAGTGGGCAAAATACCCCTGAATCCACTGGAAGTGGGCAAACTGAGGAAATGAGGAGTATAAGTGCCCCTGAATCCACCGGAAGTGGGCAAACTGAGGAAATGAGGGGCATAAGTGCCCCTGAATCCACTGGAAGTGGGCAATATGCGGAGGTAAACGATCCAATGTATGTGAAAAACCGAATACAATGTGCCACTGCGAGGATAAAAGAACCAAATGTATGCGAAAAACCGAATACAATGTGCTACTGCGAGGGTGAACGAACCAAATGTATGCGAAAAACTGAATACAATGTGCCACTGCGAGGGTAAACGAACCAAATGTATGCGAAAAACCGAATACAATGTGCCACTGCGAGGGTAAACGAGCCAAATGTATGCGAAAAACCGAATACAATGTACCCCTGCGGAGTGAAACGAACCAAATGTATGCGAAAAACCGAGTACAATGTGCCACTGCGAGGGCAAACGACCCAAATGTATGCGAAAAACTGAATACAATGTGCCACTGCGAAGGTAAACGATAAGAGAAAAGGGGCTGTCCCAAGTGGCCATTGTATGGCTGATGGGACAGTCCCTTATTAGAATCCGTTCTGTTTACTCCCGTTACTCCCGGTTCAGAAATGTCCGTGTCCGCTCCAGCTGCGGGTTGCTGAAGATCTCCTCCGGTGTGCCGGATTCGGCGATTTCTCCGTTATCCATGAAGAATACGCGGTCGGCCACATCGCGGGCAAAATTCATCTCATGCGTGACGATAATCATCGTCATGTGCTCCTCGGCAAGCTGGCGGATGACCCGCAGCACCTCGCCGGTGAGTTCGGGATCGAGCGCCGAGGTCGGCTCGTCGAACAGGAGAATGTCCGGATTCAGCATCATCGCTCTGGCGATTGCCACCCGCTGCTTCTGCCCGCCGGACAGCATAGAGGGATACACGTCTGCTTTATCGGCAAGACCTACTTTGGAGAGCAGCGCCTCGCTTTTGGCCGTAATATCCTGAATACTCTCCCGCTTCAGCGTTCTTGGGGCAAGCTCCAGGTTTCCCCTTACGGTGAGATGCGGAAACAGATTAAAGTGCTGGAATACCATGCCCATGGTTGAGGTGATTTCCCTAATGTCCGCATTACTGGCATATTTGCCGTTCTCCACGAGCGCCCGGCCGCAGATCAGGATGCTTCCGCCGGTAACCTCCTCCAGATGCACAAGACTGCGCAGCATGGTGCTTTTGCCGGAGCCGGAAGGTCCAATCACCGCAACGACTTCCCCGGGGTTAACGTCAAAGGTAATCTGTTTCAGCACATCTAGGCTGCCGAAGGATTTCTGCAATTGCGATACTTCAATCATACTACTCATAGCCAAACAGCCCTTCTACTCAAATTTGAAACGTTTCTCCAGTGTCTTGAAGAATAGCGTAAGCACCAGTGTCATCAGCAAATAAATTACGCCCGCTACGACAAAAGGGGTGACCGTGAAATCACGGTTTACCGCCGTTTTGGCGAAATTGAGCAGCTCAGGTACGGCTACAGCATACAGCAAGGCAGTGTCCTTGACCAGGGTTATGGACTCATTGGCTACCGCAGGCAGCGCCACCCGGAACATCTGGGCGAGAATTACCTTGCGCAGGGTCTGCCATTTGCTAAGCCCGAGTACCTTGGCTGCCTCATGCTGGCCTTTATCGATGGAGAGCATTCCCCCGCGGAAAATCTCAGCGAAATAAGCGCCATAATTCAGAATAAATCCAAGGCTGGCCGCGACGAAACGGTCCATGACCAGATATTGCCCAATCACGGGGATCTGCGGCAGGCCGAAGCAGAAGAACAATAGCTGCAAGAGCAGCGGAGTGCCGCGCATCACATAAATATAAGTATGTGCGATCCAGGCCAGCGGCTTGATCGTACTTTTGGCCATTAGTGTGACCACCATCCCGAGCGGAATGGACAATACGATCACGATCAGGAACAGCAATACCGTTGTCCGTGCCCCCTCCAGCATCGGTCCGGAAATTTTAATAATATAGTCAATATTCATGTCTTCACCCGACTCCTAAAGGAAACCATCTAGTTAAGTACTTTGTTCTCTCCGAACCATTTCGTGGAAATCTCGGCCGCCGTTCCGTCACTGCTCAGCGCGTCCAACGCCTTCTGCAGCTCCGTCAGCAGGTCTTCATTGCCCTTCTTAATCCCTATACCATATTGCTCTGGGGCCAGCGATTCATCCATCAGCTTGTAAGTCTCCGGCTCCTTGGCTATGTAGTATCTAGCCACCACTTCATCAATGACCACTCCATCCAGACGTCCCGACTTCAGGTCTGTCAGGGCAAGCACATTATCGGTGAATTCGGATACACCTTTAAGCTCTGCCTTAATCGGATTAGCATCCAGGGCATCGGCAGCAGATGAGAGGCTTTGCAGTCCGACCTCTTTGCCGGCCAGATCCTTAAGCGTAGACAGCGCTGAATCCGCAAGCACGACTACAACCTGGCTGTTCTCCAGATAAGGCTTGGTGAATAACACTTTTTCCTTGCGCTCGTCCGTGATGGTGTAGCCGTTCCAGATCATATCAATGCGTCCGCTATTCAGCTCCGATTCCTTGGCAGACCAGTCAATCGGCAGGAAGGTAACCTCTTTGCCCATTTTCTCAGCAGCCGCTTTCGCATAGTCAATATCGAACCCGACAATTTCATTGTTATCATCCCGGAAGCCCATCGGGGCAAACTTATCATCTATACCGATCACCAGCTTACCGTCATTGCCTCCAGAACTGGAGCAGCCTGCTATTATAGCAATCGCCATAATTACCAATAAACCCAATATCCCTTGTCTCTTCATCTCTCTATTCCCCCTAGTAGATTACACGCAGCAGCCTGCGCTTTAGTTCGTTAATACGTTATCAGTTTATCATAATAACATATCATGTGAGTTAATGTCGATAGAGTAGGGGAACAGAATTGTGTCGAAAATAATCAAAGCATGCCGCTCCGCAGACACTCTTATTTTATTTATTTTTTCCATTTTATCTCAATTCGTAATCTGATACGATTCCTGTAACAGGTACACAGGCGGCCTGAATAAGGAGGAATGTCTAAGGTGATAGAATTGAATAACGGGCAACGATGCTTTTAACCAGGCGCTCACAGAATCACTGGGGTTCTGGGATCAGGTCACACCGGATAATGAAGAGTGGAGATTGAAGATACCCGAGGTTCATCCCAACAAATACATACGGGAGTATACAAGACACCGGTACATTGTAACCCGTGAGACGTTCACGCCAATAGAGCTATCGCTGCCTGAGGCGTATGTGCTGGAGAAGATAGATTTGCCGGAGCTGCGGAAGAAGAGCTATAAGAATGCTGATAAAATTTACAAGTGGGCTGCGGAGTGGGGGAGCGATGAACATTTCGCTATTGCCGGCTGCGGCTGCTATATCCGTCATCAGGACAAGATTGTCAGCTGGTCGTTAAGCGACTGCTATAACGCAGACCAAGTGGCTATTGGCATTCAAACAGCCCGCAGCTACCGCAAAATGGGCCTGGCCAAGCAGGTCGTTTCGGCAGTTGTTCAGCAATGCTGGGACAAAGGATATGGCAGTATAGAGTGGCTGTGTGTATCCACCAACCGCGGCTCCCGGGCCGTAGCGGAACGGGTAGGCTTCAAGCTGGCGGATACCTATCCCTCTTTCACTTCCTATGCTCCAATTGAGAATTTTGCGGATCTTAATGATGACGGCTGGTATGAGTGGGGGGCTTATCTGCAGCAGGCTTCACAGAAAGAGCCCCGGCTGTACCTGGAGTGCCTGCACTGTTACGTCAAGGCAAATGCCGTGGAGAAGGCACAAGAAATCATGCGGGAAATGACTAAGGCAGAGATCGAATGCGATCTGGAAGAATTGAACGGAGCCATTGCGTACTACCGGAGCGAAGGATTATGTTCGGCCTTCAAGGCTCCGGAGTGGACAATATGATTAACATCTGGTGTACTTCTTCCGGTTATCCCAGTTCGGTCTGTGAATAATTCAGCTTATATTCCTTGGGGCTCATCCCTGTGTATTTGGAGAACACATGAGTGAAATAGGCGGGTGTCTCAATGCCGACGGCTTCAGCGACTTCGAATACTTTACTCGCCGGGTTCCGGAGCAGTTTCTTAGCCATTTCAATCCGGTACTTGTTGATCACATCGATGATGGACTCACCGGTGACTTTTTTGTACAGGCGGCTGAGGTAGCTGCTGTTGATATGGATATGGTCGGCAATAATCTGCAGGCTCAGGTTCTGATTGTAGTGCTCTCTTATATATTTCTGGCATTCAATTACGATGTAATTAGGCTGTCTGTCACTCCGCGCCACGGCCCTTGAGCAGCTTAGAATCAGGCGCTCCAGAATATCTGCCAGCAATTGGATGCTTTTGCTCTCCTGAATCTGTTTATACACGGCGGATTGGCTCTCCTCCATCTCCGGTGCGAAGGGCTGGCTTGTGCTCAGCAAGCGGAAGCAATAGGAGCTGATCAGCAGACAGGCTACCTTCACATTCTCAATCGGCTCTTTAATGCTTCTGTAGTTCTCCAGCAGCTGGTCCAGCTGCCGGATGGCCGACTCGCTGTCTCCCTGCTGCAGATGTCCGGCAATCTGCTCGGCGGCATGATGGGGAGGAGCTGCAGGGGTGAGGGTCTGGTTCGCATGAGGGATATATACAGCCACATAATTATCATTATAAAAGCTGCCCTGCAGCGCCTCTCTCGCTTCAAGATAGGCCGTTGACAGCGTCGATATATCCCGGTGCAGCAGGCTGATGCCGATATTGACATGATATTGCCTGAAGTTCTCCGCCATGGCGAGGATTTCATTGCTGATCGTGAGCAGGGCCTGGGTGGAGACCGCGGTATTGCCGCCGGTCATAGAGACAAGCGCCAGCAGGGTGTTTTTCTCCATGGCCATAATATAAGAGGGATGCTCCCCGAAGGCCAGGGCAAGGAATTGGCGGATGGAGGCCAGGAAGCGGTAATGGTCATTCGCCGGGCTCCCGGCAGAGCCATGGGGTCCGGGTATATCTTTTACCTCCATATAGATAGCGAAATAGTCCTCCAGCTGCAGCCCTAGCTCGCTTGAGCGGCTGAACAAACCGGCTTCATCGCTAATCAGGCCATAGACGGCTTCCCGGAGGAATTTTTCGCTGATTTCGGACAGATTATCGTTGATTTTGCTCTCCAGCTGCCGGACCTTCTGCTTCTGCTCCCGTTCTTTTTCCAGCAGCAGTGTGGCTTTCTCAATCGCCCGGGGAATCTGCTCTGTGGGATTGGTCTTGACTACAAAATCGACGACTTCATATTGAATGGCCGTTTGGGCATAGGAGAAGTCCGCGAAGGCCGTAAGAATGATAACCTTCGTCTGCGGAAAGTGCTGGTGCACATAGTCTGAGAGCGCAAGCCCATCCATTCCCGGCATGCGGATATCCGTGACAACGATATCGACATCGTAATAGCCCAGCAGCTCGACCGCCTCCAGCCCGTTAGACGCCTCACAAACAACCTCGCACTCAAGAATACTCCAATCGATGAAGCACTGCAGCCCTTTTTTGATCACAGGCTCATCGTCTACAATCATAACCTTATACATGTGTTAGTTCCCCCTGATCTGCCGGTATATGTAGAGTGACTCTCGCACCTGCCCCAGGCTCGCTCTCGACCTCAATTCCATAAGGCTCGCCGTAGAGCAGCTTAACCCGTTTATGCGTGTTGATCAGGCCGATATTGTTGTGGCCCTGCTTGCGCATCGTGTCGCTCTCGAAATGACTCCAATTCTTGGGCACATGCTCAAACCCGCTGCCGTTATCGGTGATCTCAAAATAGACCGAATCGTTCTCGCGGTAAATGCGGATGCAGATGTTTCCTTTGCCGAGCTTCCGCTCCACCCCGTGCACGACAGCATTCTCGACCAGCGGTTCGACACTCAGCTTGGGCAGCAGCAGATCCAGTATGGCCTCATCCTCGATCTGGATCGTGTACTCCATTTTGTCCTCGAACCTTTCCTTCTGCAGATACAGATAGAATCTGATGAAATCGAGCTCCTGCCGGATCGGAATTTTGGCCAGGCTGTTGGAATAGATGCTTGCCTGCAGCAGCTCTGTGAGGGATGTTACCATTTTGTAAACGGTCTCATCTTTGGACAGCTTTGCCTTGTAGCCGATGGTAATCAGCGTATTGAACAGAAAATGCGGATTCATCTGAGCCTGCAGAAATTTGAACTCTGACTCTTTGACCAGCAGATGCTTCTCATAGACTTCCTTGATCAGATAGTTGATCTCGTCAGTCATGTTGTTGAAGGTGGAACTGAGCTGGTTGAGCTCTGCATCCTTGAAAGCGGGCATTCTGGTGTTGTAATCCCCTTTCTTGACCTTACGGATACTCCGCAGCAGATCGCGGATAATCCGGGTGAAGCGAAGCGATAGCAACACACCTGCTGCAAGCGAGACGAACGCGATCAGCGCGATCATCCAAATGTAATTGTGCATGCTTCCGGATAATTTGGCGAGTACCTGCTTCCTCGGAATACCGGCAATGAAGGTGAGCCCGGTCGTACCGATGCTGCGGGAAGCCGCCAGATAAGTCTCCTGATTAAGCTTGACCTCACTTACTTCCGTATGATCCCTCAGCGCGAGCACATCGGGAGGAACGGTTGAACCTAATTCCTGCTTACCCCTACTAGAATAGATGACTCCCTGGTTATCAATAATGTAGGCTATAGCACCCGGGAATTCGAGCAGCCCGGAATACTCCTCCGCTAAATCAGCTTCATTCGTGCCGAAGATCAGCACCAGGCGCTGCTCGGGAAGATTAATATTGGACATCACCCGGGTGAAATAGAGCGTGGGATCGCCGGGACTTGGCGTCAGGATTTCTTTGCCGCGAACCATTCTGCCGTTAACCGACTGATAGACTGCGAGATTGTTCCGGTTAATCTGCTCAATGTTTGGCGGGGACTTCAGGACGGATACATAGTTGTCGTTATCAAAAAATACATAGGCCGTTGACAGCAGGCTGATATTCCAAGCATTGTTGAACATAAGGCTGTACTTCAAATCCTCTTCCATTTCACTTTTATTGACGAATTTCTTGTAAAAGTCATCGCTTAGCGACATATCATCGATTAACCAGTTTCTTAACATTTTAGTAGAGAGGAAATGCAGGGAGGTATTATCGATAATTTGAAAGGACTTCTCGATATTGTCGTTGGTCTGGCGGATCAGCAGGGACAGATTATCATTGGCATTCCTCGTTAGAATCTGTGAGATGCTCCAATAGAAGTAGCAGCCGGCGAACGTCATCGGAAGCAGAATTAGCAGGAAGATAATTATGACCATTTTATTTCGTACCGGAATTAGGGAGAAACGTCCGAGTAGGGGACGAAGGCTGATCCGCTTCAGGATATGCTGATTGGACATGTTGGTTGCTCCTTGCTGATGAGTCTGTAGTACAGCCATTATATATTCATTTCTTGGCAGCGAATAGCAGAGCCGGGTGAAATCGGGCCGTTTCCGGCCAGATGGTAAAGAAAACGATACAGAGTTAAAGAAATCTGAAAACCCTTACACCCGCCCCGCTGCCAAATCACATTTGCTCAAGATATTATAAAAGATCATGCAGAAAAACGAATTCATAACTTTTTTTCTATGTTCTACAATGAGAGCTGTAAACAACTGTAATTGGCTGCAGGGTGATGCCCTGGCTTAAGCCATCATTCTAAAGGGGGATTTATTGTGCAAAAGTCTTTGTACAAAGCGGGCTGTACCTTAGCAGGCATGCTGATGCTGACCATGTCCATTACGGCATGCGGATCAGGGAATTCAGCAGAGAATAATGGAGCGGCCGCAACGGCAGGCTCAGGAAATGCAGCAGCGCCTGCGGCTAAAGCGCCGGTCAAAATTTCTTACCTTACCTTCCGGGTCGGCACACATGCGTCAGCCAAGATGGAGGAAGAGCAGATCAAGCAGTTCAATGCCAAATATGGCAATGAAGTAGAGGTTGTGGTTGAAGAGATTCCAAGTGATGCGGCATACGTGGATAAGATTAAGATTCTGGCAGCCTCCGGGGATGTGCCGGATGTCGTAATGGGCAAGGACGGAATTAATGATGTCTTGATCAAAGGGAATCTTGCAACCCCTTTCAATGATTATTTAGACAAGGACGCGGAATGGAAAGCAGCCATCGGAGAAGATGCACTCGCTTCCAATACCCGGGACGGGAAGATCTGGTCGATCAGCGATCAGAAGCAGAATATCGGCTACTTCTACAATAAAGAAATGTTTGAGAAAGCAGGCATTAAGCCGGCGGAGACTTGGGATGAATTCATGAGCAACAACGAGAAGCTGAAGGCTGCAGGCTTCGTTCCCCTCGCACTGATGACCGGGGAGAATGCCTGGACATCCAATCTGATTCTTGCTGCGATGATCGGTACGAACGGGGAGAACGGCAAGACGTTCATGAACACACTGCACCCTACCGACTTCAATACGCCCGAAATGATTCAGGCGCTTAATATGATGAAGGAGCTGCTGGAGAAGTATACGACGAAGGATGCGCTTGGGGCGGGATATGCCAATGCAGCGAACGCGTTCAGCCAGGGCAAGGCTGCGATGATTGCCAATGGTCCCTGGATGATTGGAGACTTCAGCGATCCGACCAAATCCAGTGAAGGTTTCGATGCAAAGGTGGGTGTGGCCGCGTATCCGAATAACAGCCTGATTTCCACTTATGAGGTTGGCTATATGATCGGAGCCAAAACGCCGGAAACCCGCGATGCTGCTGAGAAATTCATCAAGTTCAAAACAGGGCTTGAAGGACAGACCCTCGCTCTTGAATACGGCAATGTCATGCCGGTATCGAGTGAAGTTCAGCCATCAGATGCACTTAAAGAGAAATATCCGATCATGGTCGAATCGATCACAGTCGCTCAAAAGACACAGCTTCATTACCGGACACTGGACTCCATCGTCTATCCGAACGTAACAGATGCCTGGAAGAACCTGTATCCGAAGCTGGCGGCGGGCCGGGCAACGGCTGAAGAGATTGCCAAGGAACTGACGGAAATTGCCGCTAAGAATAAATAAAGAGCAATGTAGGCTGAATAAAAGAAAATAACAAAAAGTGAGAGGATCGGAGGGGGATTTTGGAACTGTAGGAGCGATAGCGATCGCCTGAAAGCTTTCCGAAGGAAAGCTCACTCCGGAAGCATAAGCAGTCACCGGATTTCACCCGCGAACAGCGGTTTAAATCAAGAAATCTGGGGACAACAGCGGCCGGAAGTCCAAATATGCACCGCAGTGACGATTGAACTTTAAGTTACCATCTTAAATTTAGCTTATATTGCATGACGAGGATTGGGGAGGACCATATGGATGGTTAGGAAAAATAGAGGGTATATCACGCTTTTCCTGTTGCCGACTGTAGCATTGTTTATTATTGTCTATGCCGTCTCACTTGTCATTCTGTTCGGCACATCCTTTACGGAATGGTCGGCCGGACGCAGCCCGGTGTTTATCGGTCTCGCTAACTATATCAAGCTGTTTACGGACGATGCCGATTTTCGCCAAAGCGCACTGAATACGGGGATCTGGGTCGTGCTGCAATCTACGATCCACGTTGCCATCGGTACCCTGTTCGCGGTTATTCTCAGTATGAAGGAATTCTACTGGAAGTTTGCCCGCACGGTGTACATGTTTCCGAATATTATCTCAGGGGCAGCAGTAGGTATGCTGTTCCTGTGTATGCTCAATCCTGAATTCGGTGCGGTGAACAGTATCGTCCGTTTATTCGGCAATGCGGATTACTCCCAGAACTGGTTCATGGATTATGCCACGGCTTTTCTATCCGTCACGATGACTTGGCTGCCATATGCGGCGGTCGTCACCATTCTTATTCTGGCCGAGATTGCGGCCATTCCGGAAAGTCTGTTCGAATCGGCACGTATCGACGGGGCCAGCAATTTCAAGATCAACCTGTACATCATCATTCCTATGCTGCGCAATATTATCGGGACCTGCGTGATTCTGTCGGGAACAAGCATGCTGCAGAAGATGGATATTATTCTAATGACGACAGGCGGCGGACCCGGTAATCAAACGATGAATCTGCCCATTTACATTTACAAAACCGCTCTCATGGACAATAACTTCGGTTATTCCAATTCAGTGGGCGTTTTCCTAATCGGCTTTGGCTTGATCTTTGTCCTGCTATGCCGAAATCTGTTCAGAATAGGCAGCTCCCAAAACTGAATGGAGCGGATGGGGTGAGAATGTTGAAAAAAAGTTTGGGTGTACTTAAGTATGGATTTGTAATCCTGATTGTCCTGTTGTCGCTGGGTCCGTTCCTGTGGGTGCTGCTGGCTTCGTTTAAGACGAATGCCGAGATTCTGAGCAATTCCCTCGGCTGGCCAAGCAGCTTCCGCTTCTCCAATTATACGAAGGCCTTCCAGATCGCGCCGATATCCCGGTTCTACATCAACAGTGTAATTGTAGGGATTTTTGGAACACTGCTCAATCTGCTTCTGCTCGGAATGGCAGCCTATGTCCTGGCGCGCTTTCAATTCCGCGGCAAAAAGCTGCTGATGGGAGCCTTCTCCCTCTCGCTGCTGATTCCCGGCGCTGCGATGCTGCAGCCGCTGTACTTGACGGTTAACGCGCTCGGGCTGTATGACAAGCTGATCGGACTTATTATTGTGTATACCGGCTTTGGATTGCCGGTCTCGCTCTACATTCTATCCAGCTACTTCCTGACGATTCCCAAGGAGATGGAGGAATCGGCTTACCTGGATGGTGCCAGCTTCATCCAGACCTTCTTCCGGATTATACTGCCGATCTCGAAGCCGGGCTTCGGCACGGCGGGAGTCATGCAGTTCCTGCTCTGCTGGAATGAATTTCAATTCGCGATCATTCTGACGACAGGCAATCAGAGCCGGACCCTGCCGCTGGCGCTCTATTATTTCAAAAGCCAGTTTGCCAGTGATTACGGCGTCATGTTTGCCGCTACGATGGTCGTCATCATCCCGAGTATTGTAGTCTATATCCTGCTGCAGGAGCAGGTAGTATCCGGACTTGCTGCGGGAGCGGTCAAGGGATGACGGAGCGGACGAGAACGCCATGGAAAGATACCGGAGAATTGAGGGGTTGCAGATGAATGAGGAACACCTGTGGTGCCTGAAAGAAAACGGGTATGATGCCGGACTGCATAAGCATTATGAGGGGCTGTTTACTCAGGGGAACGGCTACATGCATGCCCGTGGAAGCTTTGAAGAGGGATGCAGCGATGCCCCTCAGGATGAGGAGTATCTGCGCTTTCCGGATAACGTCACGCTGGAGAAGCCGCGGCATCCGAAGTCCAAGCAGGGAACGTTCATCCCGGGTATTGTCGCACAGCATCCGCTGCTGAAGGAGGAGATTGTTAATCTTCCTTATATGCTGGGGCTTGAATTGCGGTCTGCGGGCGAGAGCCTGGATATGGACCGCTCCCGGATCAGCGGCTACAGCCGCTGGCTGGATCTGAGGGATGGATGTCTTCACCGTTCATTGATATGGGAGACTCCAGGAGGCATGCTGCTTAAGTGTACCTTCGAGCGCTACATCAGTATAGCGGATAAGCATCTATGCATCCAGCGCATACAGGTTGAGGTGCTGGCAGGGGAAGGCAGGCTTGAGGTGAGAGCCACCCTCCGCGGTGATGTGCGGACCAATGGGATGAATCATTTTGCTCGGATAGTTCCGGGGGCGGAGGGAACAGCGGGCGGCCTGTCACTTGAAACGCTGACGGAGCAGGGTAACCAGATCTTCATGCACTCTGTGCTGGACGCCACTGAAGCGGTGACATGGCAGGAGGAGAATAGCTTGGTGACGGCTGCTCACCGGGGTGAATTCGCTGTGCAGACCGGGGACCGGCTGACTGTCAGCAAGCTGACGGCGGTGACCACGGACCGGGATATAGAGGAAGGCGGAGCCGACAGCAGAGTGCTTGCGCAGCTCAGCCAGGCACGTGAGATAGGCTGGGACCAGCTGTATGAACGGCATGCAGCTTGCTGGAAGAGCAAGTGGCAGGAGGCCGATATCATCATCAAGGGAGATGATCTGGCGCAATTAAATGTCCGGGCTTCAATCTATCATCTGCTTCGTGCCAACGCACCGGAGGATGCCCGGGTGGCGATTTGTGCCAAGGGGTATGCCGGTGAGGCCTATTTCGGCAGGTATTTCTGGGACACGGAGATCAACCTGCTGCCCTTCTACCTGCACACCAACCCGCAGGCCGCCCGCAATCTGCTTCTGTTCCGCTACAATACGCTGGACGGAGCCAGACGCAATGCGCAGAATTATGGCTACCGGGGAGCAAGGTATGCCTGGGAGTCCTCATTAAGCGGGGAAGAGCAATGCGCCAACTGGCAGTACGCCGATCATGAAATTCATATAACAGCGGATATAGTGTATGCACTCTACCATTATGTGCGGGCTACAGGCGATCAAGATTTCCTGGAGCACTACGGCATTGATATTCTGGTGGAGACGGCCCGGTATTGGTGTGACCGGGTAGACTGGAACCGGGAGGGAGTGGGCGAGCTGCTCGGCGTGATGGGACCGGACGAATATCTGCCCTTTACCCGTAACAATGCCTTCACCAACCGCATGGTCAAATTCAGTCTGGAGCAGACGATTGCCTGCCTGGACAGCCTGCAAGGCAGCAAACCGGACAGCCATGCGGCCGCTGTTGAGCGGCTGGGTATTCGCCCGGAGGAACAGGAGCTGTTCCGGTACACGGCGGAGAAGCTGCGGCTGCCCTATGACAGCGGAACGGATATTGTTCCGCAGTCTGACGATTTTGCTTCTTATGCGGATTTAGATTTCAATAGCATCTGGACCGACAGATCCAGACCCTTCGGCCATTTCATCTCCCAGGAGCGCAATTACCGCTCCAAGGCGCTTAAGCAGGCGGATGTGCTGGAACTCATGCTGCTGTTCCCGCAGGAATTCTCCAAGGAGCAGCTTAAGGCGTCCTATGATTATTATGAGCCGATCACAACCCATGATTCCTCCTTGTCCGTGGCGGTTCACGGCATTGTGGCCTCCTGGCTGAATCAGCCGGAAGCGGCGGCAAATTTCCTGCAGCGGGTGATGGCTATCGACCTTTCGCTGGAGAAGAAGGGTGCTGCCGAGGGGATTCATATCGCCAATTGCGGCGGCTTGTGGCAGCTGATCGTATACGGGTTAGCCGGTCTGAAGAGTGCGATGTGGAGCAAGGACATTAAGCTTGCGCCGCGGCTGCCTAAGGGCTGGACGGAGCTGAGCTTCCAGCTTGCCTGGCAGGGGGAGCGCTACCGGATCACGATTCATCCGGATGCGCATGAAGTGCACAAGCTGGAAGGGAGGAGCTATGTTGCGGGCACAACCCTTTGAGGCAGCTATCTTTGATCTGGACGGTGTCATTGTCGATACCGCGAAATTTCACTATCAGGCCTGGAAGCGACTTGCCGGTGAGCTCGGCTTCGATTTCAGCGAGAGCACCAATGAGCAGCTGAAGGGCGTCAGCCGTATGGAATCGCTTGAACTTCTGCTGCGGTCCGGCGGAATCACAGATCTGACGGCGGAACGTAAGGAGGAGCTGGCCTCCCGCAAAAATGAGTGGTACAAAGAGCTGCTCGATACGCTTACTCCGGGCGATGTATTACCCGGTGTAAGCAGCTTTCTTGGGCTGTTGCGCTCACGCGGAGTCAGGACAGCGATTGCCTCGGCGAGCAAAAATGCTCCGCTGATTCTGGAGAAGGTGAACATCAGGCCGTTGTTTGACGCAGTGGCGGACGGGAACACCATCGGCAGGGCGAAGCCGGATCCGGAGGTGTTCCTGCAAGCAGCGAGGCTGCTTGGTGTAGCCCCGGCCGCTTGTTTTGTCTTTGAAGATGCGGCCGCCGGTGTAGAAGGGGCGATCCGGGCGGGCATGCGCGTGGTTGGCATCGGAGACGGGGCACTGCTTGCCCGCGCCCACCTTACCATTGCCAGCTTCGAACAGCTCGAACCCGTGTTTCTGCTTAGCCACATTGGCTTAAACGGTGACAGCGGAAGGGGAGGCAGCTGAATGAACGGTGAGCGAATAAGCAATGAGCGGAAAAGCGATGAGAGTATAAGCAATGGGCGAGTAAGCGATGAACGAATAAGCAATGAACGAATAAGCATTGAGCCGAACAGCAATGAGCAAAAAAACTATCAGCGAATAAGCAATGAGCCGAACAGCAATGAGCAAAATAGCAATCAGCGAATAAGCGAATTGACGCTGGAGCAGCTGCAGCCGGGCACTCCCCAGGTGCTGCATGGAGGAGGCTTTGTCACCTTGACGCTGATTGCCGACCGCTTCAGCTCGCAAATGCATATGTTGACTATTTCCAATGGCCGGCTGGTCTTTACCGTGATTCTGGAACGGGGGATGGACATTGGGGAAATCTGGCTGGATGCGGAGAAAATCAGCTGGGAGCGTGAAGAGCGGTACCTGCTCCATCCGGATCATGTAGATCTATCCGACAATGAGCATTCGGGCTGGGATTCAGGCTTCTATGCAGCGGTGGCTGCCATAGGGCCAGAAATCTTCGGCACTCCGGATGAGCTGAGAACCGTCCACGGGACGGGGTCCTATTCCCCGGCGCTGCCGGAATCGTTGCGGCTGACCTGGGATGAGCAGCAGATCTGTCTGGAGAGTAATGTTCCGGTGAGAGGATACGGGCCCTTGCCTGTGTATGCCAAAACAGTCCGGATCGTAACCCGTTACGGGGCAGCCACGCTATTCCGGGAGGATACGGTGCTGAATTTAACGGATGTTGCCCAGCCAGTGGATGACGGGTACCATATCCAGCTTGCAGGAGCTTATATGTCGGGTGGGGGGAGTTATGTCCTGCCGGTCTCCACCGCAAAAATGCTGCTCCGCGACTCTGCCCCGCCTGAGGTGGACCCGTTAACCATCTACGATTCCGAAACCAGGCTGAACCCGATCCGCTGTTATCAATACGTTCCTGAGCCGGTAGAGGGGCTGGCGGATCTGGCGCAGGTCCGCGACTATTGCGCAGACGGGGGCGGGGAGCAGCTGACAGCCGAGATGCTGGTGAACGCCGGGCAGGATACGGCAGCCTATGTCATTCGTTCCCTGCAATGTTATCCCCGGTCACTAATCGCCAAGCGGGCGGTCAGTGACCGGATGTATGCGCTGGAGCCTTGCAAGACCAGACCCAATTCGCTGGAGCAAAAAACCATAGACGGTGAAGTAGTCTATATCGGCCCCCGCGGCCAGAGCACCGGCTGGATCATCCTAGGAGCAACACGTGATCCCCAGGAAATCACAACCCTTACGCACATGATCCGTAGCGCAGCCAAGTGATGGGTGTATGCCGGGAGCGCAGACACCGTTCACTTTCAAATGAAACTAGAAATAACCAGCAGCCGGTAGATTTCGGGCGGCTGGTTATTTTTTTGGTTTCTGCCAGGTTCGGCTTCTGCTCAAAGGTTACTTGCTTAGACAGCTGCTGCGAGATATGGCAGGCCAAATGTATGTGAAAAACCGAATACAATATGCTCTAGCGAAGGTAACCGGGCCAAATGTATGCGAAAAACTGAACACAATGTGCT